>CAYQMZ010000024.1:18760-24292 GCA_964418725.1 uncultured Pirellulaceae bacterium | reverse complement strand
GGTGAAAAGCGAGATCAAAGTAACTCATTGAAGATTCGGGCGGTTGCGTTTTCACATCCGCGCCGGCCGCGATCAGTTCGGCGACGATTCTTGTTCGTTGTGTTCTTCGCCTATCCGCTGGCGGCAAGAAACGAGCACCATTAATCGCATACCAAAGTGCAGTCAGTTCGCCGTCAAACGTCTGGGCGTTCACATCCGCTCCCATGGCAACCAGATCGCGGCATGTTTGTACGTCTCCAATATTCGCACTAACGTGCAACGGAGTCATTCCTTTATCGTTCCGAATATCGATCCAGTTCTTCTTGCCGAGCCGATCTGTGGCGGCAGCCAACAGCGGAAACACGTACACCGGATCAACCTCATAGCGTCGAGAGTTGTGTGAGGCCATGGGACGATGAAAACCGATGTGCAGTGGCGAGGCTCCGTGCACCGCACCATCGCGCACCCGTCGCCGAGTCGGATCTGCACCGGCGGCCAGTAGCACCTGCACACACTTGGCCGCGCGATAGTTGATCGCCTCGTGCAGCACAGTGTGCCCGTGAACATTCATCGCGTTGATATCAATCAAAGTGTTTCCGTTGGAATCTTTCTGCTTTGCCAACTCCAACAACACCTGTAGCGTTTCAACATGGTCTCCGAACACGGCGGCAAACAGCGGTGTGTTCCCTTTGTTGAATAACTCGATCTGATTGTCGTACTCGTACGGTTCAAACTTCAGCGGCTCACAAAGATCCTCTGCGGGATACATATCAATCAACTGCTTGCAAAACTGAGCGTCGCCGGCCAACGCCGCGTGATAGAGCGGGTGGGCATAATCTTCAAGGTTGTTGTAGCCTTCCGAAACATTGGACTGATTGGGGTACCGATTGCGACCGCCGGGTTCCAACATCCGTTCCACGAGTTGGGCATTCCGTCGAAACAGCGCCGAGTGAAACGATGTCGAAAACAACTTTAGCTTCCGCGTCTTTGGTTTTGCCCCGACTGAGAGCAGGTATTCGGCAAGTTCGGTGTGATCGTGAAACGATGCAACCTGCAACGCCGCACTGTGTTTGGCTCGCTTGGGGAACTTCTTAATGACCGACTTATACATGTCGAGCCAACCTGCGGCAGCGATTCTTAGAGTGATATCACTCGCTGGGTCTGCTTCGCCATCAAACGTTTCGTCGATGTGAGCACCCGCCGCTAGTAGCTGTTCACATATGTCACGGTTTCTCTCATGCCCCCAGCGCAAGTGCTGCGTCGCGGCCAGCAACAACTTGGGATCCTTGAACCACTCGGCGGCACGTTCCTTGCACAACAGGTGACTCACCATTTCCGCTTGCTGCATCTGAACGGCAATCAATAGAGGCGAAACGGTTCTGCCAGCCACTGGATGTCCCGGTGGCCTGACGATGGATTTCAATTCTGCACCGCTGGCAATCATTTGCTCCGCCAATTCAACGTCGCCCGCGGCAATTGCCAAGTGAATCGCTCCCTCGCCGGTAGCGCGGCTCTGCGTAGCACCAACTTTGGTCAAGAAAGCAAAGACGTTGGGGCGGCGATAATCGCGGGCGATATCCGCCAGAGTCTGACTATGGTCGCTAAGGTTCGATCGATAGCCTCCCAAATCGAACAGCTCGTCCGCTAGTCCCTGCAAGGCGGCCACGTCATCGGCCCGCACGGCCTCTTCGGCTCGAGTGCGATCCGACTTGTTAGAGTCGACCACGTGTTCTCGAACTGCCAACAAGAGCTCAACGTTACCCGTCTCCTCCGCTAACCTGACCATTGTTTGAGTGGCTTTGGCACCACGAGACGCAAGCAACTGAAGAAGCTCCACGCTTTCCGTTTCGATGCACGCCACCAGAGGCGTTTTGCTATCTCCGTTTGTCCCATTCGGATCCGCCCCGCGCTCGATCAACAGCTCGACGATTTCACGTTTGCCACATTGAACTGCGCAATACAGGGGTGTCTGCGCGTCCTGATTCCGGCTCTTCAAGAAATGATGGCCTCGCCCTAATCCCCCCGGCGCTGCACCATGATCCAGCAGCAAGCGAACGATCTCCAAATCGCCACTTTGAATGGCAAGAAACAGGGGAAAGTCTTTTTCACGACCGGATGGTTCGTAGAACTTCGCTTTCGCGCCGCTGGCCAGAGCTTCCCTGACTTTGTGCAAGTCACCAGACTTGATTGCGACGACAAGTTTCTCCCGTTGACGCGACTGCTCCATAGGCACGACGTAGTTTGGAAAGTGTGCTTCTAAATAGGCGGCATCTTGGGGCAATAGTTCAACAACTTCTACCGTCTGTAAAGTTCCACTCTTGCCGGACACTTGGTCAATCACTGGCGTTCTGCGACATGCGCAACTGGCCAAGCAAAGAATCAAAGCGAACAGTCGTACACAGCAACGCATCAAATCAGCCTCATCGATTTCAGTTCCGTGCAGTACTGTGCGGAGTCGCGCACAACATTCTAGCATTGAGCTAGAGACAAGGTGGAACCCGTAAGCAAGAAGGTCCGCGACGAGAGCACCAGTAATCCAATACGCACGCGTTATCGATAATCGGACGAACCTATCTCGAAACGAGCCATCGGTTTCGCTACAACTTACGAGGTCAGGCGCGGGTTCAGCGAGATCGCGTCAACAGTAACACGGGAGCAGCAGTATGAACGATGGCTACCAAACGTTGGATGACGTCAAAGATGATCCGCCACGCCGGAACTTCCTCGTGGAGTTTTGGGCCATCGCCGTCGGTGGATTCGTGGGACTCTTTCCAGCTCTAACGGGGCTCGCCGTATTGCTGGATCCGCTGCGAAAGACAAAGGCTTCCGAAGGGCCCACCTATGTGCCCATTACACGACTGGACGCAGTGCCCGCGGACGGCATGCCACGTCAGTTCCCCGTCATCAAAGACCGCACAGACGCCTGGACGTTCTCACCAGACCAGCGTGTCGGAGCAGTGTTTTTGATCCGCCAGCCGGATTCGGAATCGATCACTGCCTTCAATGTTGTTTGTCCGCACGCCGGATGTTTTGTTGGCTTTGACAATGGAAACAAGCTCTTCCAATGCCCCTGCCACACTAGCGCTTTCGAATTAGATGGTTCCATCATCAAGCCCAGTCCAAGTCCGCGAGACATGGATAGTCTGAAGACAAAGGTCGAAGACGGCTGGGTGCAAGTAGCGTTTGCCAACTACCTGCCTGGCAAGCACGAGATGATTGAGAAGTAAGAACAGACGCACATCAACGGAATCGACTTGTCATGGGTTTCCTTCTGGACTGGTTAGACGATCGCACTGGTTATCGCGAGCTTACTCGGGAAGCTCTTTACGAGCGCATTCCCGGCGGTGCTCGCTGGAGATACGTTTGGGGCAGCACGCTGGTGTTTGCGTTCGTTACTCAAATGATCACGGGCATCTTCCTTTGGATGTGCTACAGCCCCAGCAGTCGCACGGCGTGGGAAAGTGTTTACTACATTCAATACGAAATGACCGGCGGTTGGCTGCTGCGAGGCATCCATCACTACATGGCCCAAATGATGGTGGTGCTGCTGGTCATCCACTTGTTGCAAGTCGTGATCGACGGCGCCTACCGTGCACCACGCGAATTCAACTTTTGGATCGGCCTGATCCTAATGATGATCGTCTTCGGACTGGGGCTGACTGGTTACCTTCTACCTTGGGATCAAAAGGGATATTGGGCGACGGCAGTGGCCACGAACATTGCCGGCATCGTTCCGTTCGTCGGGGAAAGTTTGCAGAAGGTAGTCGTCGGAGGCAGCGAATACGGGCACCATACGTTGACCCGTTTCTTCGCGTTGCACGCAGGCGTGCTGCCAGGTGCGCTGATATTCTTCCTAGCACTTCACATCGGCCTATTCCGCAAGCACGGGATCACAACGCCGGAACGACTAACCAAACCAGACGCTTACTTCTGGCCTGACCAAGTCCTGAAAGACGCTGTCGCTTGCCTTGCCGTTTTGGCCGTCGTGCTGCTGTTGTGCACCAAGGGTTTCTTCACACCGTATATCTCGATGGATGCGAGGCAGGCGAGGACTGCCGAAATGGAACCTGGAGATTACCTGGGAGCACACCTGACGGCACCTGCCGATCCGTCCGAGTCATATTCAGCCGCACGACCCGAGTGGTATTTCTTGTTTCTGTTCGAAGGCTTGAAATACTTCAACCAAGAAACGATGGGCCCGACGTTTGGAAACGAAGTCTTCGGCGCGATCGTTGCGCCGGGGCTGATCATGGGATTTTTGTTCCTGATGCCGATATTAGGCAACTGGAAGCTGGGACACGGCTTCAATGTGGTGATGATTGTTGCGTTGATCGTCGGCGCTGCGATCCTCACCGGTCGTGCGCTGCAAACTGACTACTACTCGAAACTGTATGCGAACAAAGTTCTCCCTGATTCAGCCGATGAGGCTGAAGTTGCGCTGCACAAGAAACGCATGGACGATTCACGGGCCTATTTGTCAGCCGTAAAGCAGGCGTCCGCCGAATCGCATCGATTGCGGCAAGTGATCAAACAGCGCGGCGGAATCCCGATTGAGGGAGCAATCACACTGATGCGCGACGATGCGGAGCTGGCTGGTCCGCGTCTATTCACAAGAAACTGTGCAAGCTGTCACGCACACACCAATGCCGAAGGAGAGGGCATCCTCGGTCCGCCAGAGGGACCTGCCGCGCCAAACCTGTACGCGTTTGCGTCACGTACGTGGATTGCTGGTGTGCTAGATCCCGAGAAGTTTGCATCTCGCGACTACTTCGGTGCAACTGCTCATGCGGATGACATGATGGGCGACTACCTTCCGGGACACGTTGCCCACCTAACGGATGAAGGCAAAGCTCAAATGGTCAAACTGGTGGCTGCACTTTCAGCGGAAGCGAAGCTGCCCGCACAGGCTGACTTGGATCAGCAAGCGGCGGATGCTGGAACGCTGGATGAAGGTCGTACGTTCATGTCCGAACCGCTCGACGCTTCGGACGAAGCCGAAGGATATAGTTGCACAGACTGCCACAAGTTCGGCGACGAAGGTGACCTTGGAAGTGCGCCAGATCTGACTGGTTACGGTAGCGAAGAATGGTTGATCGCGATCATCTCCAATCCCGAGCACGAACGATTTTATGAGAGCACGAACGATCGGATGCCAGCTTTCCACAGCATCGAAGGCGAGTCACCTAGCAATCGCCTATCAAGCAAGGAAGTGCGTTTGATCGCTCGATGGCTACGTGGCGACGACAAACACCTTGGCTCTTCCCATTAGGCTGAGACTGTCTTGTCAGACGCACTGCCAATCTTGAATTGTGACGACTGCGGGGCCTGCTGCTCGTTCGTGGGACATCCACACTTCTATCGCAATGACCACGATGAACTGTGGCAGCGACTGCCCGATCACCTCAAGCATGAAGTCAACGAGTACGTCGACAGCCTTACGGACATCGATCTAGGTCAGCCGTGCTTTTGGCTAGACCCTGAAACAAAGCAATGTCGCCACTACGACTATCGGCCCCAAGTGTGCCGCGACTTCGAGATCGACAGTTTCCACTG
>CAYQMZ010000024.1:3570-18660 GCA_964418725.1 uncultured Pirellulaceae bacterium | reverse complement strand
ACTACGACTATCGGCCCCAAGTGTGCCGCGACTTCGAGATCGACAGTTTCCACTGCCACCGGCTGAGGAAGTCTTTGGGGATCGAGCAGTAAACCGATAAGCTGGTCGATCTAATGACGGTCAAACGTTCCGGGCAAAGTATCGGTCGCATAGCGAGGAGCAAACTGCACTGTTTGTCCATTCAGTCTTCTTCACGCCGTACGTGCTGTGTGGGATGACAAACTGTCCGACGTAGATCTGGTGAACGCCCAAAATATTGCGGTATCCACGCTATTTTTCACCAATATCGCGGCCGCCCAAAAGAAGCTATCTGCATGAAAGCTTTTCGACTATTCAAATCGATGCTCAAGCATCTCGCGGCCGCATGCTCTCGACGAGTTACGGCCGTTGCTTGTCTTTCATTTACAGTGCTGTTTGGATCGCTTGCGGGACGAGAACTCGCGATGCATTTTCGCACTGAAGATAGACTACGACACGAGCAGGACATTGCTCAAAGCTCCCACAGGACATCTCTCAATGAAAAAGTCGCAAGACTGGATTCATTGAGAGAACGTTATCAAGAACTCTATTTCTTGACCGCTCAGGTGACAAACGAGTTTTTCCCTATTACTCTTGGGTGCGTCAATCAGGAAGATCGCGAACGGAACTACAGAAACGCTGTCCGACAGGCCAACCAGACGTCTGAACAACTTCAACGTTTACAAGCGGAAATTGATGCGGCACGCGTCAAATTGAACGTTGTGGAGTTGGAATACCAGCGTCGATTCGGCCTGCTTGAATTCGACATAAATCAACAATCGATTGACCTTGGTCCACCTTGATCAGTAGCCCACTCGCACGCACAAGAGAGACGAGTCCAATCATTTCACAGGAACAAAAGGCTGCGTCCACGCCTGCTTTTTCTGTCCCTCGAACGATGGACTATCCGGAGCCACTGATGACGTCACCACAGCTCGCACGTACAGTTCGTCACCCTGCATTCGGTAGGTCGCCTCATGGTTGGTGACAATCGCCAATGTCTTGCCGATATCCAACGAGTATTTGTTACTGGTGCGTTTGACACTGTCGGCGCGAGGCTCTGACGACTCATCGTAGCCTTCACGAGTCCCGATGAACTGAATTGTGTAGCTCTCGTCCTTCTTCGGATCTACCGAAACTCGCATCTCTTGTTTTTCAGAATCGTATTGGATGTCAGCAAGCGTGACCCCGGACGAAGCGTAGAAATCCCCAGCTTTGAGCGCACGAATAATGTGTTCGGGTGTCAGAAAGCGGGCTCGAACCATGACCCAACCACGTCCAGTGATGCTTCCGTTGGGAGCACCGTGATAATTGTGACTGTCGTCAGTGGCGATGCCCCACAACGGCTCCGCGTTGAGTTTTCCAATACGAATGGTGTTGGCGATATCCCAAATGCGTTCGACGCTGGGATGGTCTTTGTCACCTCGATGTCCTACGGCAGGATGGCCGTTGTAGACTTCGACGAATCGCTCCTGAACAACAGCCGCCAAATCCTCAGCAGTGACTGCGTAGCCGAAATTGGGGTGATTCAAGTGCACCATGATCTCGCGTCCCAAACGCTTCGCCTGTTCTTCCGCAGCCCGCAAATTGTTGCTGATCGTTTCAACAACAGTCGCACCGCCACTAGGCTCAATCAACTCCTGTAAGTTTGTCGCGTTCATGTGAATCGGACCACCTTGAGCCCGATCGCTGATCTCTTCGCCTTCGAACATGACGAATTTCCCGCGTTCCTCAACGAGAGAACGAAATTCATTTAGCGGCTTGAGGCGAATCGCATACTCCTCGCCCTCTCCTTGTGTCTCCACCCAGTGCTTCCCAAATCGCGCGAGGTACTTCTTCAATACATCCTCGCCACCGCGACCTTCGATCTGGGATAACTTCATATAGCGACGACCACGACTGAGCACATTGTGATCCGACAACGCGAGAAAGTTGTAGCCGTTTGTGCGATACCACTCGGCAATCATCTCGGGAAAGTCATCGCCATCACTCCAAAGCGAATGCGTGTGGAGATTGCCCCGCCACCATTGCAACGGAGGATCGTTGGGCACGACGTCGTCGGCTCTGGCCACGGTCGCAATAAGGGACAACAAGAAAACAAGAGTCAGAGTGTTCGCAACGGTGCGGGCGCACAGAAGATGCATTGAATTCGACCCAGGCAAAAGAAAATGGACACGCATTAATCGTGTCCATTATCTGGTCAGTCGTCCATGCGCCCAGATGCAGTAACGGACGCTAATCAGGTATTTACTACTTCTGAATCTTCGGCTTTGCCTTGCGTGCCACCTTTTGATTCTCCGCAAGTTTCTCAGTAAACCGAGCCAGATACTTCATGTTACTTTCTGGGCCGTTGAATCCGATCACGTTTTCCGTCCAATCCAGTTGCTTGCTGAGCAAACGGCCTGCGTCTAAATCAAAGCGAATCGATCCGTTGGACAACTGCTGCACCAATTGAGACTTCAGTGCCGCGTCATCGATTGGGGTTAGGATCTCGGTTTTTACAGAGATGGTCGCCACGCCGGCCTGAACCTTTTCAAGCCGGTACTTCAACTGAAGCCGTACTTCTTTGACCAATTTGTCCTTGCCACGCAGGCGCAGCTTCTTCGGAACCGTCCACGTTTGCTGGAGGCGAATCGCCTTCGGAGGAAACGGAACAACGGGACCGCCGAATCCTAGGTCCGGTGCACCACTGCCGCCGTCTCGCTTCGTCACGTTACCATGCCGATCGATGGTAATCGTCGCCAGACGTTGGCCAATTTTTTTCGCGATCCCTTGAAATGGGATCGGTACCTCTTTGTCTGTCTTGCTGTTGTAACGAACTTCGTCCCGACCGTCTTCCTTCTGCCACATTTCGACGTCCGCGACTTCGTACTCGAACGTGATCGTGTTTTCGGTAACTTCGGTTACGTTCCAGACTTTGGTGGACTTCGTCGTCATCTTCGACTGCTGTCGATTACCAGAGATCTTCGTATCAACGGTCGCGAGATGCTCAGTCGCATAGCGAACTTGTTCGCCCTTCTTCAGATCGTACGTCAGTTCGTACGTCGTCGTGGACAGTGCGGAAGTTGCCTGAGCCAATTCTGCTTCGACATCCTGAGTCGATGCGTTGGAAGCAACCAAGGCGACAAAAGAGAGAGCGACAAGAATGGAATGCAGTTTCATTACTAGCCTCCGTGCTAAGTATCGTTGGAGCGGCGTCTTGCCGCCGAATCTTGGCTGGCTAACTTTGTTAGCGGATGGTTTTGCTAACGATCGTTGGTCAAACAAACCATCGTTAGCCTAGTCGCATGCTTTCTCGCGACGTTCAATTCGTCCACCCCACCCAAGCTTTTCTCGCAGGGTGCGGTAATAGCCGTGTCGGGAAACTTCGATCATCCGAAAACTCTCATCCGCCTGTCGAATCGTAACTCGATCATCGGTACCGAGGTTCGCGATCGTGTTTCCGTCGACCACGACGGATGTCGATTTACTTGGGTTCCTCACACTGACGCTAAAGACTCGTTCCGCGGTATCGACCACGGGCCTCATCGTTAACGTGTGAGGACTAATGGGTTGAATCACAAACGCCCACAAGTCTTTCCGCAGAATCGGTCCTCCTGCAGACAGGCTGTGTGCGGTCGATCCCACTGGCGTGCTGATGATCAACCCATCACAGCTATATGTTGTGACCAATTCACCATCTACGTAAAGGTCAACTTCCATGATCGAAAACGGTGGACCACCTAGGATTGCCGTTTCATTCAGCCCCAAAGTCTCCGCGACCTGTTCCCCATCCTTTTGCACCACGCAATCAAACATCAGGTGATCGATGATTTGATAGTTGCCCGCTAGCACGTCGTCGAGCGTCTGATCGATTTCTTCGACAGGAATTCCTGCCAGAAAACCAAGGCGTCCCAGATTCACGCCCAACACAGGAATCGCGCGGTCTGCAATCCGTTTCGCAGATCTCAAGATGGTGCCATCGCCGCCCAAGGTGATCACAAAGTCGGCGGCCACTTGCAGAGGTTGATCCGAGTCCGTGCCGGAATCAAAGTCCGAGAATACGACGTCGACGTGGTCGTTGATGACCTTCAGCATCGCGTCGGCGTGCTTCTTAACACGCGGACTGTTCACCGCGCCAAAGACAGCAACCTTCGGCTTACCCTGAAATTGAAGTATCTGAGATTTTGCCATGGGAACTCGGCGGCGTTGTGGTCGGATCCGCTGCTCCTGCCGACTTCGAAGACTCGAGCTCACTAGCTCCACCGAATTCAGTTGGCAGGATCACGGTAAAGCGAGATCCCTTTTGCGGATAACTGCTTACGTCAATTCGTCCATGATGTTGCTGTACGATACGCCAAGCCTTGCTGAGGCCAAATCCCAATCCGCGACCTGCTTCTCGCCCAGAGAAGAATGGATCGAATAGGTGGCGTTGCGCCAACTCGCTTAGGCCCGTTCCGGAATCTTCGATCGAGATCTGTACGGCACCCTCTTCGGGGACTTCGGCCGCTACGATCGACAAGGTTCCTCCTCGCGACATGGCTTCTATTCCGTTGACACAAATCGCCTTCAAGGCTGCCGCCAACTGAACTCCATCGCCGTGAACGGCGAGCGGACGCGTGATGCCGTTTACGGTACTTTGCCGCGTTGAAAACTGAAGGCGCACATCGCCGGCGACAGCATCCGCTGTCAGTTCATCCTGCAGTTGCTCGACAAGCTGCGGGATGGAAACTTCTGTGATTTCCAAACGCGGCGGCTTCGCGAACAGCATCAGGTCGGCGATCATTTCGTAAGCCCTGAATGCCTGTTGGTTAATGGCAATCAGTTTCTTTCGTCGATCCGGATCATGCTCGTTGTACATCAATGACTGAGCACGCGTCGAAATGTTCGCTAACGGATTGTTGATTTCGTGACTGGCGCCGTAGGCAAGTTGCTGCATCGCGGCCAGTTTTTCTTCCTGAAGCTTTACATTGAAGCTCTCTTGGACTCTATCCAGGCGGCGCAACTTCTTGAACAGCAGCGGAACGAGCGATCGAAATTCAGGGTAAGGCCTAAACCAAAGCTCCTGTTCTTCTTCCGTAACCGACTGGGCCCGGTCATCGTCCGACGCAGCCAAAGCGAGCGTTACTGCACGCTGAATCGGACCGGTTTGCTTCCTCAAGTCGCGTTCAAGTCGCTTCAACCACTTCGGCCAAGTTAGTGTGAAGCCATGCAATGGCGAATGGCCATTCAATGCTGCTAGACGATCAAGCTGAGCCTTCATCCCGCAGAGCATCCCCAGCCAAAAAGCCGGTGAAGCGTCTGCCGTATTGTCGCCTTGGCTGATTTTCTGCCGCGCGAGACGAGCACAGCCAACGGCTTGAACCGTCAGTTTACGCCACGCCGATCGCTGAGTGACAGAAAGAGGTTTGCAATCGGCAATAGCGTCGTTAGCCAACAACGCCTCGTGCAGAGAAACCGAAAGCCAACGAACAGCGCTGTCCATCGTTGAAACTTCGACATTTCGCTTCTTAGCAGCGTAGACGACCCAAGTCGCTAGAAGTGGATCTATTTCAAGGGCGCCGCGCAACGTGTCATGTCGATCATCGACTTCGTCGTGAAGTGCACCGCAAGCGAGAAGAAACGCAGTGTGTTCGTGCAGAGGAATGCCGGACCGTTGAGCAACACCCTTGGCGCTTGCCTTCGAGGCATTTTTGCCGTTGGCGAAGATCAGGGGCAGCTCATACACGTCAATCCCTCGAACCGTGATTGGTCCGTCGTCCTGACCCCAAACGAAATGCCATCCGTGACCTGCCGATCGGCGTCGATGTCAGCATCGTATCTTGTTCACCACTTAGATCAAAGTAGCAATCGCAACCAGCAGCAAACCGTTACCAGAAAACAAAACTGGCGTGCCATCATCGATAGCACGCCAGATGTCTGATTCTTTGACCTGGAGTCCACCAACGCGTTATGCGTTGCTAGGCACGGACTCGATGGCAAGCAGTTCGCACGACTGAGCCAACAGCTTGTCGACGGTGAATGGCTTCTGCATGAAGTGGTTGGCACCGGCCGCCTTCAAATCGGCAACCTTGTCCTGCTCGACCATCCCCGAGATGCAAATAATCTTCACCTCGTCCAGATTGGCGTCGCTGCGAACACGAACGCAAACTTCCTTACCGTTGATGTCCGGGAGCATAACGTCCAGGATCACTAGGTCAGGGCGAAACTCTTTCACGGCCATGCCAGCACCGAAGCCATTGTTGGCGGTTCGAATCTCGAACCGACCATCTTGCTCGAATGCCTCTCGCATCATGACAACAAGATCCTCGTCGTCATCTACGATCAGGACTTTGCGTTTCCCGCTTTCCAACGCTTCCGTCGGAATGCCGTTGTCCTTCATAAAGGCGAACAGCTGGTCCCTCGGGATGCGGCGGAAACGACTTCCAGGCACCCGAAATCCCTTGAGTTGGCCGGAATCAAAGCAGCGAATGATTGTCTGCTGGCTCACTTTGCAGATCTTGGCTGCTTCGCCTGTGGTGAACACCGTTTTCATGGTTAGATGACCCTTCCGTAGCGCGACGAGCCCAAAGGAAACCACCTTCGGCGTCTCTTTGGTATCCGAAAAGGATCCAAAGCAAAACGCTCATAGCTCTAAACTTGGTTTAGCAGTCTGTCATACCTAATCGGCACAAACTTCTGCAGTATTCCAATCGGCAGTTCCGACCGTATTTTTCAGGATTACCGAAATTACCTCGGGCATTATATAGACCCTTGGCCCAGCGTCAAGATTGGTAATCGCAGCGTAACCTGTTACAGCAAAACGCGTTACGCTGAATCGACAACATTTAAGAACATGCAAAAGTGCGTAAAAATCTTGTCATTTTGCCCGCGGCTTCTCCAGATGGGCGGTCAACAGAGCTAGATCAGCGGGCGTAATCCCGCTAATTCGGCTAGCCTGGGCAAGATTAGCCGGTCGAATTCTTCCCAACTTTTCCTTGGCTTCCACCCGAAGTTGCGTCAGCGAATCGTAGTCCATGGAGTCCGGAATCCTCTTATTGGCCATCCGCTTCTGCCGTTCGATCTGGACCTCCTGACGTGCGATGTAGCCGGCGTACTTAATATCAAAGCACACTTGCTCTGCCACTTCGGGTGGTGTGGCGGCCAACCTCTCAGGGTCCGGATGTTTAGCTAGCAGCTCTGACCAATTCATCTCGGGCCGTCGCAACCATTCGCTGAGTTTGAAATCACCAGATCGCTGTCTTTCAAGTTCCGCTCTGACCGATTCAATTTGTTCTGATTTCTTCTTGAAAGCTTCGGCTCGCTGCTCCGAAATCAGTCCTGTCTCAATTCCCTTCGGCGTTAACCGACGGTCTGCATTGTCATGCCTGAGCCGTAAGCGATGTTCCGCGCGGCTTGTGAACATCCGGTACGGTTCGTCGACACCGCAGGTCACCAGATCGTCAATCAGCACTCCGATGTAGGCTTCCTCGCGTCCGAGCACGATTGACGGGTTGCCTTTCAACTTCAACGCCGCGTTGGCTCCAGCGATCAGCCCCTGCGCGCCCGCTTCTTCATAGCCGGTGGTCCCGTTGATCTGACCTGCCAGAAACAGACCGCCGACCTTCTTGGATTCTAAGGACACACGCAACTGATCAGGCGGACAGAAGTCGTACTCAACGGCATAGCCGTAGCGCATGACTTGCGCATCTTCGAGGCCCTTAATCTGGCGGAACATGGCGTCTTGGACATCGCGTGGCAAGCTTGTCGAAATCCCATTCACATAAACTTCGCGTGTGTCGTAGCCTTCAGGTTCTAGAAACAGTTGATGTTTGTCCCGCTCGGCAAAGCGTACGACCTTATCTTCGATCGACGGACAGTAGCGTGGCCCGCTCGAGTTAATTTGACCGCTGTACATCGGCGCACGTTCGAGATTTTTTCGAATTAGATCGTGCACGCGTTCGTTGGTGTACGTGATCCAGCAAGGCAGTTGTTCGACCTCCAGCTTGCCGGTCATAAAGCTGAATGGTTGCGGCGGATCGTCTCCCGGTTGAATCTCGCAGTCGTCGAAACGAATCGACTTCGCGTTGATGCGCGGAGGCGTCCCGGTCTTGAATCGTTCGACGCGAAACTCCAAACGATTCAGTGCGCCACTGATTCCAGCCGTCGTTCCCTCACCCGCTCGTCCGCCAGGCGTCTGACTCTCGCCAGTGTGCATTAATGCCTTAAGAAAAGTCCCAGTCGTGAGCACAACAGTGGGTGCCCGATAGACGGCGTCACCTCGCACGGAAACGCCGACGACGCGAGCCACTTCATCGGCGTGCGTGCTGTCGACGTCTTCGGTCAGTAAGTCCTCAACAATCTCTTGCTTCAAGTGAAGTGAGTCTTGTTCTTCGACGTAGCGTTTGACGACTTGTTGGTATCGTTTCTTATCCGCTTGCGCGCGGGGGCTGTGCATCGCTGGCCCCTTACGCTGGTTCAGTAGCCGAAACTGCAGGCCCGCCTCATCAATGGCTTGGCCCATAATCCCACCCAGCGCGTCGATCTCGCGAACAATCTGCCCCTTGCCCACGCCACCGATCGCGGGATTGCAGCTCATTTGCCCCACGGTATCCAGATTTGTCGTCAGCAGGACAGTCTTCGCCCCTAGCCTCGCCGCTGCCAAAGCCGCCTCTGTACCAGCATGACCAGCCCCAACGACGATGACGTCATACTCATAAATGTTTGTTGTCATTGCCTTTAGCGTTTCTTGATGCTTGGGGATTCAAGGTCCGGTTTTGCCCAGTGGAGCAACTCTCACGAGGCTCCAGAGTGCGATTTTAGGGAAACGAGTGCCATCCGTGACTGGGACTATCCGGGGCAATTGGCGAGTTTATTTCGCGATACTTAGGCCAATTGCCCGGCTACTCAATTGTAAAAGTTCCAGCATTTTTACCGTCCAAGGTGGTATTCCATACCTTTGGGGAATTGGCTCCGTTATACTCAACCCCGTTTGTGGGGTGGTCAAAACCGCGAGATGTGTCAATTCCTGCCCACGCAGGAATTGACGTCGGGATTGACTGCCCAAGAGTGCGTCAAACGGCAACCCCATTCGGTTTTGGGCGTTCCGTGACGCTTAGATTTTTTGGAGGGTGGCACCATGCCGCAAGGGACCATCAAGAAGCTTGTTTCGGAAAAAGGTTTTGGATTCATTGGTGGAGACAAGGGAGATATCTTCTTCCACCATTCCGTCGTTGAGGAAGGCGAATTTGAAACACTCCAAATCGGTCAATCCGTGACCTATGATGAAGGTCATGGCCCGAAAGGACCTCGGGCAGAGAATGTTCGTGTCGCCTAAACGCTGACAGCACCGATCACAGTTCGTGCAGGAACTATGCACGACGTTTGAGCCGAGCCAAACCCCAATCGCATCGCGGTTGGGGTTTTTGTTTTTTACAGCCCAATCCGCTTCGCGCCCCGCCAAACAACGAACGCGATTCAGTGCCTCTGCACATAGTGCCGGTGTGGCGTTCTTTCCTGGCTGCCGCCGTGTGGACGGTCCCACGAGATTTCTGCGGCAATACCTTTTGTAGCGACACAGCCATGGACGGCTATAATGCTCGCCATCAATCGCATCAGTCAGCGAGGCCTCCACAACTGGAAGTCCCCGCACAAGATTCAACACAGCTCCCCGTATCCAACCGAGGACCACGATATGGCAATGATCAACGTCAACGGGAAAGACCATGAACTCAAGGACGTGCCAGAGGACACCCCGTTGCTGTGGGTGCTGCGCGATACCTTGGGACTAACAGGAACCAAGTACGGATGCGGGATTTCACAGTGTGGAGCTTGCACCGTTCATGTTGACGGGGTGGCAACGCAGGCATGCGTCACGGAAGTCAGCGAAGTCTTTGGATCGAAAGTTGTAACGATCGAAGGCCTGTCAGAAAACGGCGATCACCCTGTGCAAAAAGCATGGAAGGAACACAACGTTCCTCAGTGCGGATACTGTCAGGTTGGCCAAATGATGATGGCTGCTGCCATGTTGAAAGAGAACACGGAGCCCACCGACGACGACATCGAATCCGAAATGTGGAACATCTGTCGCTGTGGTACCTACCCGCGGATTCGCGCAGCGATCAAGACGGCAGCCAAGGAACTCTCAGGAAACTAGTGCGATCGGCTTTTTTGCCCTTCGCCGAGAGATCTTGCTGGTCACACATTGCCTCAACAAGGATTCAATCATGCCAACCGCATCCCCCCAAGACACCGTTTCACGCCGTAGTTTTCTGTCCCAAGTTGCCGCCACGGGCTCGCTCGTCCTGATGGGAAAAACCGCACTCGGCCAAGCTGGTTTGCAGAATGTAAGCCAGACGGACATTGACGAGTTTGCGCCAGACTTCTTCGTTTCCGTCGCACCCGATGGGGACGTCACGGTTCTTGCCCACCGTTCCGAAATGGGAACCGGTATCCGAACCGGCTTGCCTCGCGTCGTTGCTGACGAGCTGGAAGCCGCCTGGGAACGCGTCAACATTCAACAGGCAATCGGTGACAAACGCCTGGGTGACCAGAACACAGATGGCTCGAACAGCATCCGCTTTTTCTTCAAACGTATGCGTGTCGCTGGTGCCACCGCAAGGACCATGCTGGAACGAGCGGCTGCCAAGAAATGGGGCGTCGCAGCCGATCAGTGTTTTGCGGACAACCATCAGGTGAAGCACCGTGGTTCGGGGAAATCCGTTGGCTATGGCGAGCTGGTCGAAATTGCCAAGACACTACCCGTTCCCAAGGAAGCGGAACTAAAGCTGAAGCCACGCAGCAAGTGGCGCTATATCGGCAAGGACGCGACCATTACGGATATGGACGACATCCTCACTGGCAAGGCGGTTTACGGTATCGATGCCAGAATGGACAACCAGCTCTTCGCAGTCATTGCACGAGCTCCAGTGGTTGGTGCAACCGTCAAGTCGTTCGATGCCGAAGGAGCCATGAAGGTTCCGGGTGTTGTCGCCGTCAAGGAGATCCCCAAGTTCAAAGGGGCACCGATGTTTCAACCGCTCGGTGGTGTCGCCGTATTGGCGAACAGCACCTGGGCTGCATGGCAGGGCCGCGATGCACTCGAAATCGATTGGGACCTGGGGCCAAACGCGGACTACGACACGGACAAGTTCAACGACGATCTGATCGCCGCAGTCAACAAAGAAGGAAAAGTCCTGCGTAGTGAAGGCGATGCCGCGGGCGAGATGGCGACCGCTACGAAGGTTGTCAAAGCAGACTACTCCGTTCCCCATCTCTCACACGCACCGATGGAAACTCCGTGTGCCGTCGCTGACGTAAAGACGGACGCCACAGGAAAAGTCACTTCGTGCAACGTGCTTTGTGCGACTCAAAATCCGCAGGCTGTCCAGCAAGCGGTTGGCCCAGCAATGGGTTATGGAGGCGACGAACTCCACAACGTCATCGTGAACGTGACGCTGCTGGGTGCAGGCTTTGGACGGAAGAGTAAGCCCGATTATTGTGTGGAGGCGGCATTGCTGTCTCGAGAAATGAAGCGTCCGGTCCACGTTACATGGACGCGGGAGGATGATCTTTCGCACGACTACTTCCACGCCGTTTCCGCAATTCATTGCGAAGCATCACTGGACGAAACCGGTAAACCTACGGCATGGATTCAACGTTCCGCCTATCCAACGATTCAGTCGACCTTCAGTGCGGGTGCGGCTACACCACAAGCCTGGGAGGCGGAAATGGGGCACACAGACCTACCCTTTAACGTGCCCAACATCAGCCTCGAAGTTGGTACGGCGAAGGCTCACACCCGAATTGGCTGGCTTCGTAGCGTCTGTCACATCCAACAAAACTTCGCGGTCAGTTCGTTTGTCGACGAATTGGCCCACGCGGCGAATCAAGATCCTTACGAATACTTGCTCTCGCTATTGGGCGACGATCGACTATTCGACATGAAGAACGCCAAGCTGGGCAACCGTGGTGCATCAGCGGAGGAGTACCCTTACGACATCGGACGTCTGAAGAATGTGCTGTCGCGAGCAGCAAAAGCGGCGAACTGGGACCGTCGAAAGCAACTCCCGAAAGGCCGCGGACTGGGAATCGCCTGTTGCCGCTCGTTCCTTGGCTATACCGGCCATGTGATCGAGGTCGAAGTTGGCAAAGATGGATCGCTTTCAATTCCGAAGATCTGGGTCTCCTTGGACGCCGGAACGATCGTCAGTCCAGATCGGGTTCGCTCGCAAGTGGAAGGTGCCGCCATCATGGCTTGCACTCAAGCGAAGTACGGAAAGATCAGCTTCAAGAATGGACAGGCCGAGCAGACGAACTTTGACGGCTATGAGATGATGACGATGGCAGACGCTCCGAAAGAGATCATCGTCGATGTTGTGTCGAGCACTGCCGCTCCATCCGGGGTTGGCGAAACTGGCGTGCCGTCATGTGCACCGGCGTTGTGCAACGCCATCTTTGCAGCGACCGGGAAACGAGTCCGCAAGCTGCCGTTGGCAGACAACGATTTGAGCTGGGCTTAGTTACTCCCAAGCGAACGCAGATCTAGACACCGCTGGTGTTCAGTCACGTGGCTTCTTGGTGGATCCAAGGCACCCGTGACACCGGTACGTAAGAAGCCATTACGTACGTAGAGCGAGATGGCAGCGAAGTTGGTGTCGCCCACATCCAAGAAGAGCCGCTGGTGCTCGCGAGAGGTTGCCCACTCGATCACCGCGGCCACAAGCGCGTCGCCGACTCCCCGACCTCGTGCTTGGGCGTCTACCCACATCGCAAAGAGGCCTACGTCGTCGTCGTAGGGAGCTCCGACTGCCATGCCGACATCTTCTGTTTCAAACGAAGCAATGAAGGTAGCGCTCTCTTTGGCGGAAAGACGCGTTCGCCAGTTTTCTCCGCTTCGCTGCCGCGACTCTTCAATCGTCGTCGCGAACGCATCGGGAGCGTCCAACAGTGCCTTGAAGCGAACAGCCTGAACACGTCGCCAGTCACTCTCTGTTGCACGCTGAACGTCAATCATGGAAGGTAACCGCGTATCACGGCTTGTAAGTACCGGCTTCGGCCGGAATGGATGTCCCAGCCGAACGCAGCACCAGGGCCACGCATAACCGGCGACGCACTACCCAACAACAACGCTGTCTTTTGAATAAAAGTGACAGAGTGCGATCGCCAACGCATCGGCGACGTCGGCGGGCTCTGGCAACTGGCCTAAAGAGAGCTCGCGTTGGATGGCTTCCTGCATTTGCAGCTTTGGGGCGCGACCGTTTCCGGTCAGCAGTTTCTTGACCTTCGTAGCAGCATAATCAAACACCGGGATGTCGCTTTGAGCTGCCACCAGACAGATTACGCCGCGAGCGTGCCCCATCAGGATCGATGTTGTTGGCCGCTGATAGTGCGAATACAGCTTCTCAATCGCGACCGCCGTGGGCTTGCAACTGGCGACGACGTCCTCAAGCCCCGCGTAGATTTTTTTCAAGCGAGGCGGCAACGGACCTCCAGATCCACCACGGACCACACCGGCTTCTTCTAACTTCGGTCCGCGTGGAGTTTTCCGGATGATGCCATAGCCTGTAATGTTCAGACCTGGATCGATACCTAGGATACGTTCTTCCATGGAGAGTCCGTTCTCATGGGCTAAATCGCGTGCAGCGAATCAGCCTTGCTTCCAGGTCGTACCGCCGTCGCGATCCTCTAGTACGACCCCGGCGGCCGTCAGCGAATCACGAATCACATCGGCGGTTGCAAAGTCCTTGTTGGCACGAGCTTCGGCCCGCAACTTGATGATCAATTGCATCAGATCGTCAGTCAACGAATCGTCACCGCCACCGCTCTTGGGAGGAGCCTTGAAGAACAGCCCCAAGATGCCAGACAACTCACGCAGGACTTCGACGTTTGCCGCAAAGGTTAATACGTCGTCAGCCTTCCGTTGCTTTTCGTTTTCTAAGTCTGCCGAATCAGCGAATTTGTTCAGCGATGTCAGCAACTGGAACAACTCAGCAATGGCCGCTCCTGTATTGAAATCATCAGCCATTTTGTCAATGAATTGAGTGCGGCACTGCAGCACTTCTTCTGACACATTCGCCAAATCCAACGCACGAGTCTCTGCATCTGAATCTTGCAGGTAAAAGGATTGCCCCGTGATGCGTTCGTAGCGTTCGAAGAACTGATAGAATTTGTCCAGCGATTTGCCTTCTTCGCCCACGGCTTCTTCGCTGAAAATGACGGTACTACGGTAGTGCGTTCGCAGCAAAAAGAACCGCAGCCGCTCGCCGCCATGCGTTTCAATTAACCCACGAAGGCCGCCGGCACCTTTCGACCGACTCATCTTGCCTGCTTCGGCTTGCTCCGGCGTCTCTGCGGAATCGCTGTCCGTTCGATCCGATTTTCCGCCGACTTTTCCCGACGTCCCTTTCCGCAGCAAGCCATTGTGCATCCAGTACTTGGCCATTGGCGTACCATGGCAGCACTCGCTTTGTGCAATCTCGTTCTCGTGATGCGGGAACTTCAGGTCCAGTCCACCACCGTGGATGTCGAACGTTTCCCCGAGGATCTGTTTACTCATGGCCGAGCATTCAATGTGCCAACCGGGCCGACCTTGCCCCCAAGGTGAATCCCACGATGGTTCGCCCGGCTTGGCAGACTTCCACAGAGCAAAGTCACTGGCAGAGCGTTTCTTGGCCGCTGCTCCACCACCTTCGCCCTGCTGATCTGCAGCCGAGCGATTGTTGAGCTTTCCGTATTCCTGATCCTTCAACACGTCGAAGAAGACGTCGCCGTCCACTGCATACGCAAAGTCTTTTTTGACCAAGTCTTCGATCATCTGAATGATGTCGTTCATGTAATCCGTCGCGCGCGGCATCGCAGAGATCTGGTCGACGCCCACGGCCAACAAGTTGGCGCAGTAGTCCATCGTCATTTCTGTGGCAACTTGCGACATCGAGATCCCACGTTCACGGGACTGTGCGATCAGCTTGTCGTCGACATCCGTCAGGTTGACGACCCATGTCACGTCGTAGCCGGCGTGCACCAAGAATCGTTTGACTGTGTCGAAAATGATTGGCCCTACGAGATGGCCAATGTGTGCTTCTTTATAGACAGTCGGGCCACATAGATAGATGC
>CAYQMZ010000024.1:0-3560 GCA_964418725.1 uncultured Pirellulaceae bacterium | reverse complement strand
ATGCCGACCTTGCCGGGATTTACCGGCTCGAATGCTTCCTTTTTCTGCGACAGCGTGTTGTAAATCCGAATAGGTATCATCGTCTTTGGTGTCGTCTTGCTTGGTTCGGTCAAAGTGGCAGGCATCGTAACTGACAGACCTCCGTGTATTGTGTTCGCATCGAGCCCCATGTCGACGGAAGGTCTGCGAACGCAACTTTGCGGTCGCCATCATCGTTTCCGTCGGCTACCCGAGTTTTTCTAGCAAGATCACGCATTGCGCAGAAATTGCTTCTTCTCTTCCTATCGGCCCAACGCTTTCCCCAGTTTTCGCTTTTACGCCAACAAGTTCTGCGGAGATGGCCAATATCTCGGCGATTCTATCCCGAATCGCCAATTTATGGGGTGATAGCTTGGGACGTTGAGCAAAAACGATGCAATCCAAGTTCACAATTTTGAATCCGGAAGACCGCACCAACGCTATCGCCGCTTGCAGCATTTCGGCGGAATCCTTGCCCTTGTTAGCGGGGTCCGTATCAGGAAAAAGCTCGCCAATGTCCCCCAGCGAGGATGCTCCCAGGACTGCGTCGGTGATCGCGTGCAGCAACACGTCAGCATCGCTGTGACCAATTGCGTGCAAATCATGCTCTAGCGACAGTCCGCCGAGAACCAACGGGCCGCCCGGTCCCAGGCGGTGAGTATCGTGACCTATTCCGACACGTAAATTCATGGGGATGCCGCTCGATCGCAATGTTCGCCGCAAGGCGTAGGGCCTCAGCCTGCCCAACCCTCGACGAATATCAAACAACCTATCGGAACCGCACTCGATCAACAACGCGAGCCGCCGTTTTTCGCCACGCAATCGCCATCTCTTCCCGCACGTCTCGCTCGTTCCTATACTCTTTCAATGCCGCTCATCGAAATAAAGAACCTCCGTAAGTCATACCGCGTCTACCAGAAAAAAGAGGGGCTTGGCGCCTCTTTGCGTGGCCTCTTCAAACGCGAGTACAAGGAAGTCGAAGCCGTACGAGGTATCGATCTGGAGGTCGAGAAAGGCGAATTCGTTGCTTTCTTAGGTCCCAACGGCGCGGGCAAGACCACCACGCTCAAATTGCTGTCCGGCGTGATCAGCCCCACTTCCGGTTCGGCAAGCGTGATGGGATTCGTGCCGTGGAAACGAGAGAACGCCTATCGCCGCCAATTCGCATTGGTGATGGGACAGAAGAATCAACTTTGGTGGGACCTGCCGGCGCAGGAATCATTTCGTCTACATCAACAGATCTACAACATAGATCCGGTCGAGTTCGACAGGACAACGCAACACATTACAGAGCTATTGGGCGTCGAACGTTTGCTCTCCCAACCCGTGCGCGAGCTGTCGCTTGGCGAACGCATGAAAATGGAGCTGATTGCGGCTCTACTGCACACGCCGCAAGTACTCTTCTTGGACGAACCAACGATTGGCCTAGATGTTGTTGCCCAACACGCGATTCAAGAGTTCCTGAAGGAATACCAAGCAGAACGGCAAACGACGATCCTGCTCACCAGCCACTACATGAAAGACGTGGCGGCCCTATGCCAACGCGTCGTAATCATCGCCAATGGTTTGATTCGCTATGACGGTTCGTTGAGCGGCATCATCGATCGTTTTAGTGGTTCGAAGATTGTCACGCTGCAATTTGCTGACGACCGAGTTCCCGATGACTTGTCGCGATACGGTGATGTCATTGAAGTCGAAGTTCCGCGAGCAAAACTGCGCGTCGAGAGGTCAAAAGTCGCAGAGATGTTGGCATCTGTATTGGATCGCTGTTCCGTAGAAGATGTCAGCGTCGAGGATCCGCCGCTCGAAGAAGTGATTGCTGAACTGTTCTCGCAGGTCAACGATGAACCGCAATCTGAAGCAGACGCCCCGGCAACGGGAGTCGCAAACTAGCTTCGTATGTCGAAGCCAATGCTTGGCAGTCCAGCCAACGGACCGAGTCTATTCGCCAGACTTACTAAATCGACAGAGACACCAAACTACCCAAGACGGATTCTTCCCATGGACGCACTGTCGTTGACGAAAGAGCTGGTGTCGTACGAGTCTCCAAGCTTCCGAACGAATGCGGAGGTGAGTCACTTTCTGCGTGACAAATTGGCCGCAATGGGATTCGAGACGGAACTGGTCGAGTACAAAGATCCAGAGGGCGTTCAGAAGGTCAATGTCCTAGGCCGAAAAGGCAGCCCCGATTTGTCGTCTCCGGGATTGGCTTATTTCTGTCATTCGGACGTCGTCCCTGCAGATGACTGGAGCGGTCCCGGCCAGGCGTTTTCCGCAACCGAAGTCGACGGGCGACTCTATGGTCGCGGCAGTTGCGACATGAAAGGCTCTGCGGCATGCATGCTTTCTGCCGTCGAGGCCATGCAGGGACAAACGCAAAAGGCCCCAATCTATTTCGCTTGCACCGCGGATGAAGAACTCAGCTACCGGGGCGCGAAGCACGTAGTCGAGAAGAGCACGCTTTACCGAGAGATGGTTGCCAGGCAAGTCTATGCCGTCATTGGCGAGCCAACGGAGCTGCAGGTCGTATACGCACACAAGGGCGTGTGCGAATTGTTCATCACTTCGCACGGCGAAGCGGCTCATTCCAGCACACGCGACGGCCTGAATGCGAACCTGGCAATGATTCCATTCTTGCAAGAGCTGAAACAGATTTACGAAGAAACTGAAAACGAAGCTCGCTGGCACAACTCGGAATTCGATCCGCCGACCATGAGTATGAACATCGGCATCAACGATCATACAAAGGCCATCAACGTGAAGCCGGCGCAATCTGTGTGCTCAGCATTCCTGCGTCCTCTGCCAGGCATCGACGTACAGCCCATTATTGATCGCGTTCAGCAAGCGGCCGCATCGCACGGACTGACATTGAATGTAAATGCCAACGTCGGTGCCGTTTATACAGACGCCAGTAACGCCTTCGTGCAGGCGGCAACCGAATTAGCGGAGTGCGATCGCCCGATTACAGTTTCGTACGGCACCGACGCCGGAGTACTTACGGATCTGCAGAACAAGATCATCTGCGGGCCAGGCAGCATTGCCCAGGCACATAAATCGGATGAGTGGATTGACCTGAATCAGCTAGACCTTGGCGAACAACTGTATCGAAAGTTCATAAGCCGGTGGTGCCATTGAACGACTCAAAAGCTGACTCGCCGATCCAGATTCGCGAATCCAAGCCTCAGGACGTGGATGCGTTGCAGGCTTTCTTAAAGCCGTTCGTAACAGCCAAACACATTCTGCCGCGTACGGATGCCGAACTGAAAACGTTGCTAATCAACGGGTTTGTCGCCGAAGCCGACGAGCAGATCGTGGGATTCGCGGCCATCGAAATCTATTCGCCGAAACTCGCGGAAGTACAGGCATTAGCTGTTTCCACATCGGTGCAAAGACGCGGCGTTGGAACTGCGTTAGTCGAGCGTTGCGTCGAACGCGCCCAATCCCGAGGCGTCTTGGAACTCATGGCGATTACTGCCTCTGAGAACTTATTTCGGAAGGCAGGCTTCGAATACTCACTGCCGAATCAAAAGCGAGCCCTATTC
>CAYQMZ010000023.1:7655-24725 GCA_964418725.1 uncultured Pirellulaceae bacterium | reverse complement strand
AGTACGAAGACGAGTTGGCTTCCAAGTTGGCGGCGTTCATCGGTAGCAATGCACGTTGTGCCGGTCTGAATTCCGTCTTGGTTGACGTGCCTGTCGCCATTGTGTTTACGAAGGCAGATCGTTGCAGAAGTGTGTTGGAGGATCCTACGCAGTTCGCCAAGCGACAATTGCCGAAGTTCTTCGAATCTGTGCACTCGAATATTCGTCACTACGAGTTCTTTGCTGCGAGTGTGGCGGGCGGAGTGGCCCGCGTACACGACGACTTCTACATTCCTTTTCAGATTCAGCCCAAGGGTGTCGTCGAGCCATTCGCGTGGGTAATCAAAACGCACTCGTCCGATCGATAGTGCGGTTCTTGTCGTGTACCGGCACTTATCGCGTGTCAAGGCAAGCCGTCAAATTGAAAAGTCAGCGCAGGCTCAGCGCTAGTTGGGTTGCGGACAAGTAGCGGCGACGAGGTTCAGCGGTGAAGCTCTCAACGCTCGTCAACCCTGCTGGAATGTCATTGGCAACTTTCGTTGCGTTTTTCTCACGCTCTGGCACTACGCCTTCTGGTCGTAAGTTGGGTCCCTAGCAAAGGGCGATTGTCTTGCGAAAGCTAGCGTTGAATCGCGTGCAAAAAAGATAGTCGCGGTTTCGGGTTGACTACCGAAACGCGCTACTTAGAATCATTCGGTTGCCATGGATGGCAATGTGATTGGCTTAGCCAGTCTCGTGTTTGAGAGTCACGGATGACTTATAAAACACTAGCCGTCTTTGGGGCTGTAGTAACGGGACTTTGTCCCAGCCTCGAAGTCAAAGGAGTCGCCGGGTGTCTTTCTCCGCGGCGCAAGATCAGAAGGAGCAAGTGCGCGCAGCGACTGATATCGTTGCGCTCGTGGGTTCTGAACGTACCGTCGACAAAAAGGGTCGCGATTACTACGCGCTCTGCCCCTTTCACGACGACCACAAACCATCGATGGTGTTGAATCAGCAACGCCAAACATGGCGTTGTTGGACATGTGGCGAGGGCGGCGATGTCTTCAGCTACGTGATGAAGCGAGAAAGCCTGGACTTCCGCGGAGCGTTGGAAGTACTCGCCGCTAACGCAGGGATTGAACTGCGTGGAACAGGTCAAAAGCCGAAACTCGGTAGCCCGAATGACAAGGCAACGTTATTCAAGGCTATGGCTTGGGCCGAAACCCAATTTCACCGCTTCTTACTCGAAGCGGCCGAAGCTGCTCCTGCCAGGGAATATCTAAAAGAACGGCAGATTAACCAGCAGAGCATCGAACGTTACAGAATCGGTTATGCGCCAAAGGAATGGAATTGGCTGCTCACTAGAGCGAAGGCGACCTCGTTCTCACCTGAGGTGCTCGAAGCAGTGGGGCTCGCGAAGATAAATGAGCGCGGACACGCGTTCGACTTTTTTCGGGGGCGAGTCATGTTTCCGATTCGCGACACCCAAGAGAGGCCGATTGCGGTCGGTGGTCGCATTCTCCCGATGTACGCGGACGATCAGGCCGCCAAGTACTACAACTCAGCCGAAACAATGCTCTATGCAAAGAGCCGTCAGCTGTACGGTTTGAGCAGTTGCAAGGATGACCTAGATCAACTTCGGCGAGAGCAGAAAAAACGCAACGTGGTCGTGATGGAGGGATATACCGACGTCGTAGTTTCACGTCAGGCTGGAGTCGCCAATCCTGTTGCCGTGTGCGGAACGGCTTTAACGGAACACCATGTGACATTGGTTTCGAGGTTTGCCGATCAACTCACTCTAATGTTCGATGGAGACAAGGCAGGGACAGACAAAGCAAAGAAGCTGATCGAGCTTTACCTCGGGTCAACGATCGAGTTGCGTGTGGCCACACCGCCTGGTGGACTAGACCCTTGCGACTTTGTCTTGCAACACGGCGCCGCGGAATTTGAAAAACTAGTTGCGAATTCCGTTGATGCGCTAGACTTCAGCATGGATGAAGAACTTAAGGGAATAGATGTCGTCAATGACTCTATCGCCACGTCTAAGGCTTGCGGTCGTATTATTGGGATGCTTGCCCAGCCTCAGGCGGCTACGTCCCGTAACCCGGAATTTCGGGTTCAGTTTCAATTGGTCGCCCGCCGGATCGCGAGAAGGTTTCGACTCGAGGAAGCCACTGTGAAGGAGCAGCTTTCCAGCCGAGTTTTTGGTGATTCGATGCGAGTGGCAGCGAAAGAGGATGAGCCGGTTGCCGCAAGCCACGCGAAATTGCATGGTTGGGAAGTAGGCTTATTCACGCTTTTGATCCAAGATCCGGATGCTATTTCTGCTGTCATTGAAAACGTCGGTGAATTGGATATGCGAACCGAAACGGGACGCAACCTTCTTATCATCTATCAGGATCTCGAGGCCGAAGGGCGGACGCCGGATTTTGAAACTGTGATGGCTTCGATCGAAGATTCAGGAATAAAGGCGGTTCTTGTTGAACTTGTTGAAGAAGCAGATCGTAAACAGGGTGATGACACGGAATTGCAACTGCGCGAATTGATGGGGGCATTCAATGGGCGCAGGGACAAGAAAGAACGCCGCCACGAGCGAGCGGAATTAGAATCTGGAAAGCTTAGCGAACAGGAGGAGCTGGAACTGCTGAGAAAACTATTTCCACCTACGAGTTCGTAATCGAGTTCGTGGTACCGATACATGGGCACTGCAACATTTACGCATGAAGCAGAGTTCGGACAGATCGCCCCGCGGTAGTTGCACGCTGCATTGTTTCTTCCTGTCATTCAGGTGAAGCAATTGGCCGGCTATAGGTGCGAACACTGATTAAAGAACTCCCCGACTATGACAGTCAAAAAAGTGCATTGCCCAGCACGCCGAATCTCAGCCACAGTTGAGCGGTTCGGCAACAGATCGTGAAGCGATCGACCAGACAAGGCTCCGATGTGTCCACGGAAGGATGCATGCTTGTCGAAGTCAAACTGGTTCCCGTAGCCAGCGTGACCCCTAGTTTCCTTGTTAGCGCATGAGGCGCGTGAGGATTGATTGTGCAACATTTTGATTCTGACCTTCATCAACTTATTGAGCTCGCGAAATCGCAATCGCGAGTGCTCACCTACGACCAAGTCAATGAGTTTCTGCCCGACGAAGACGTCGGCCCTGCCAAGTTGAACGACATGTTGTTGGCGCTCGACCAGTACCAAATCAAGCTGGTTGAAGTTCTGGCGACTCCCGACGACTTCGAAGATCCACAGCCCAACCAGGAGCTGCCACCTGACGCGGATCCGGCGAATTCGATGACCGCCGAAGAGCAGCCAAAGCTCAGCGATGATCCGATTCGCATGTACCTGAGCCAGATGTCGCACATTCCGCTGCTGTCGCGGGATGAAGAAATCGCATTGGCGAAGAAGATCGAAGTGTCTCGAAAGCGATTTCGTCGTGCGTTGCTCTCCAGTGCTTTCGCAATGGAGGCGACGGTAGAAACGCTGAAAGACGTTTACGCGGGCGAGCTACCGTTCGACCGTACGATCAAGGTTTCGTTGACCGAACGCCTTACAAAAGAGCAAATTCTGGCGCGGATGCCGCACAATCTGCGTTTGCTGGACAACTTGCTTGAGAAAAATCGTCAGGCGTTTGCCAAGATGATCTCGAAGCGAGTTTCTTTGGAAGACAAAAAGTCGATTCGTCGCGACTTCATTCGTCGCCGCTGGAAGTGCTTGCAGCTTGTCGAAGAATTGAGTCTGCGAACTCGTCGAGTGCAACCGCTGATTCGACAGCTCGAACAAATCACTCGTCGCATGGTACTTATTCGCAGTCGTTTGGATGCGATCAAGAATGACGACGGGCAGTCGATGCTGCGAACGCAATTGCGTCGAGAGTTGCACAAGCTAATGACGCAGACACAAGAAAGCCCACGCAGCATTCAGGCTCGATGTGACGCTGCGACTCGTGAGTTGGAGTTCTGCGAGCGAACGAAACGCCAGCTTTCGAACGGTAATCTGCGGCTGGTCGTTTCCGTCGCAAAGAAGTATCGCAACCGAGGGCTCAGCTTCCTGGATCTTATTCAGGAAGGAAATACGGGGCTGATGCGTGCCGTCGATAAATATGAATACCGTCGTGGCTTTAAGTTTTCTACGTACGCCACGTGGTGGATTCGGCAGGCGATCACGCGAGCCATCGCGGATCAGGCGCGAACGATTCGTATTCCTGTCCACATGATCGATGTGCTTTCTAAGCTGCGAAATATTCAAAAGCGTTTGCAGCAAGAAAAACGCCGAGAACCCACGACCAGCGAGATTGCAGATAAGGCTGGTTTGGATGTCGACGAAGTGCGTCGCATCATGGACATTGGCCGACACCCTGTCAGTCTGGATCGGCCGCTTGGCGATAGCGAAGACGTGTCGTTTGGTGAGTTCATCGAAGATCACGCTCCCGACAATCCGTTGCAAAACGCCTCACGCGGGCTGTTGCGAGAAAAGATTGACAGTCTGCTGAAGACGCTGACCTACCGCGAGCGTGAGATTATTCGCCTTCGATATGGGTTGGGCGACGGTTACACGTACACGCTCGAAGAAGTCGGCCGTATCTTCAAGGTGACGCGTGAACGCGTGCGTCAGATCGAAGCCAAGGCCGTACGCAAACTTCAGAATCCAATCCGCAGCGAAAAGTTGACTGGGTTTTTGAAGACCGCGGCTGATTAATGCTTGGCCTGATTGGCTAATTCGAACCTCCACCGTTCGCAGAAATCTAAGCTCCGGGATTGCTTACCAAAGCAGTCGCGGAGCTTTTTTATTGCGGTCGCCACGCGCTGTTCATGTGGGAACGGTACTTCTGCTGCGCGTTCTTGCGGGAGGTTCAGGGTGGGTTGCGGTTCGCCCGGTGGTCTCGTCGTTACCATCGGAATAACGTGTCTCGTCGCGACCGGGTCAAGCAGAGTTCTTACCGTGACCCGACCAGCTTCTGTCTGTGCGTGAGCTAACATTCCTCAGATCATGGACCAGGAGCTTTGGCTAGTTATGCGCCCCACTTCAAGAAATCTCGTTTTCCTACTCGTCAGTGTCGTGTGTTGGGCTGTTCCTCAGACGGCTTACACGGATGACCTCAGCGTGAATGAAGAGCTTAAGCTCGATCCCGCAAAGGTGCTGACCTATCGCGAGTGTCAAAAGTGCCACGCGAACGAAATCGAAGTGTGGAAGAACACGCCTCACTTTAAAACGTTCGATACCTTGCATCGACGCAAGGAAGCCAAAGCCATCGCGAAGAAGATGGGCGTAAAGTCGGTCAAGCGAAGCGAAGTTTGTTCGCAGTGTCACTACACGCAAACGCAAGACAGTCGCGGTCGTGCAAAGGCCTGCTCGGGTGTGTCATGCGAGTCGTGTCACGGTGCAGCTCAAGATTGGATCGAGAAGCACGCCGACTACGGTGGGCCGACAGTGACAAAAGACCAAGAGACGCCTGAGCACAAGCAGGCTCGACGCGAATTGGCCATGTCGCTGGGAATGAACAACCCAACAAGTCTCTATCTGATCGCACGGAATTGCTACAACTGCCACACCGTCCCGAACGAGAAGTTGGTTAACGTTGGTGGGCATCCCGCAGGCAGTAAATTCGAATTAGTGTCGTGGTCGCAAGGGATCGTGCGGCACAACTTCATTGAAAGCGAAGGCAAGCAAAATACCAAGAAGCCAATCGAACGAATCCGCGCAATGTTCTGTGTAGGGCTGATGGCTGATTTGGAATTCAGTCTGCGTTCCGTGTCCAAAGCGACCGAACGCGGTGAGTTCGCCTTTCGGATGGCGAAGCGAGTCGATGTTGCTCGCAAGCGTCTGGAGAAAGCGCACGAACTTACTAAGCATCCCCTGTTAGAACAAGCTGTCAAAGCAGGCTACTCTGCAAGCATTAGTTTAGAGAATCGGGAAAAGCTGGTCGGAGCGGCAAACATGATCGCAAGCATTGCGAAGGAGTTTTCCGATACAGAGGATGGTTCTAACTTGGCAGCAATTGATGGCCTATTGCCGCCAGAGCGGATCTATAAATAGACAGGTCGTTCTTTGCTCCAGATTGCCGGATCAGCGGAAGTTCCGGCAATTGGAGGCAGACGGTCTCGGCACACCCGATACCTGCTAGACGCTAGCGTGAGTTGCCCGTCGATCTGACGCGGTGGCTTGCTGGCGGTCGCGTTGGTACCGGCGGTGGTTGCTATCCAAAGCGGCAGACATTGAAATCGCCCGGTGCAAGGAAGCCCCATGGCAACGATTGATTCTATTATTGGTGATCCCGAACGCTGGCGTGCTCCAGTGCTTCCTGCAGCGCCGATCGCCGCCGAGCCGCCGCCGCCGAACCAGCCGGAGTCGTTGACTGAACGTCCTCAGCGATGGGACGTCCCGTTTGGTGACAAGATGGACGAAGACGCCGTGAAGGCGATCTTGCGGATAGAGCCCTTCGCCAGCATGAACCAGGATCGCTTTACGAAGGCGGCCCCGCTCCGAAAAATCCTGCTGAACGACACTCGCTTGGTGTACTACAAACCCGGCGACGTAGTCGTCCGCGAGGGCGACTACGGCAACAGCGCATTCCTGGTTATCAAAGGCAAGCTGAGGGTTACGCTGGACTCTTTGCCCAAGTCGCTTCTCGGTCAAGAACAGCAGCGTCGCAAGAATCCGCTGGAGGCGATCGCGCAACTCTGGAAAAACAGTACTCATCGCGAGTCGCGTCTGCGTGCGAGAGTTGAAGGCGGAGAGATTGGAGTTCGAGAGGTCGATGGCTCGTCTCGCATCTTTCTCCAAGACGTCCCCGGCATTCTGAACAAATATCGGACTCTAGATTTGAATGAAGGCGAGTTCTTTGGAGAACTTGCTGCACTCGCCCGAACGGCACGGACCGCCACGATCTTTGCAGTCGACGAAGCCCTGTTATTGGAAGTGCGATGGCAAGGCTTGCGGGATATCATGCGGCGGGACACTGCTTTGCAGCAGCACATCCACTCGCTGTATCGACAAAACAGTTTGGAAGCCCATCTTCGCGAAACTCCGTACTTCAAGAATCTGTCCGCTGATGCGATTCAACGGGTAGCGAAGGAAACCGAATTCGAATCACACGGGAACTTCGAGTGGCATCGGGGATTCAAGAAGGCCGTAAGCCAGGAACCGCTACAGCAGATCAAAAATGAACCGGTGATCGCTGAAGAGGGCAATTACAACAACGGTATTCTGCTGCTCCGCAATGGCTTTGCTCGACTGAGTCGTCGCTGGGGCGATGGGCATCGGACTCTCTCCTATCTAGGTAAAGGCCAAGCCTATGGATTGGCTGAGTTGGTGTACTCGTTGGTCAAGCAGACGGAAGTTCCGCTGCAGTACTCGTTACGTGCTTTGGGGTACGTCGATGCATTGAGGATTCCCGCTCGAATTGTGCGAGAGTTGATCATTCCTCAGATGCCAAAGTCGATGGTGCACCGACTAGTCAGGCAGGTTGAGGCCGAACTAGAAAGCTTCGCAGCTTCACCGTCTGCGACTGTTGCTCCGTCCACGACCGCTGGTTCGAAGTCGGCAAAGCAGTTGGAAGCTGAGCAGTTGGATCCCGGTTTCATGGAGTTCATTTCTGAACACCGGCTGATGAACGGCACGCAAACCATGATCATCGATTTGGATCGCTGTATCCGCTGCGACGATTGTGTCCGAGCCTGTGCCAGCACGCACGACAATAATCCTCGATTCGTCCGGCAGGGCGTTCGGTACGGTAACTTTCAGTTCCCGAACGCGTGTATGCACTGCATCGATCCCGTCTGCTTAATCGGTTGTCCGACCGGTGCGATCGCGCGTGAGCCGCACCAGGGGAACGTGTTGATCAACGACGACACGTGCGTTGGTTGTCGTACATGTGCCGAGAGTTGCCCCTACGAGAATATACAGATGGTTGAGATTACGGACGCGGAAGGCCGTCCGTTCTTCGACCAGGATTCGAAACTGCCAATCTTGAAAGCGACCAAGTGTGATCTGTGTGAAACACAGCTTGGGGGACCTGCTTGCCAACGGGCTTGCTCGCATGATGCACTGATTCGCATTGATATGCGAGACACAAAGGCATTGAAAGATTGGACTTCCCGTTAGGAACGGCGACACCTTTGCAGGCGACAGGCTGTCGACTGGAACAAACAGGAGCACGGACGTGAGATATTTTGCCCGACGACGAGCTGCCAACTTGGTATTGCTGTCACTCGTCCTCGCCGGAATCTATTGGTTTTGTAGCAAGCAGTCAGCCAGTATGGAGCGTGACGCATTCACGTCAGGCTACATCTTGATTGGGGCTGTGCTGTTCTTGGCCGCTTACAGTATTCGTAAGCGAATCCCTGTGCTTCCGATCGGGAACGCTTCTGCCTGGTTGCAGTTTCATATCTATGTGGGGCTGGGTTCAGCCTTTGTTTTCTTGCTGCACATTGGATTCCGTCTGCCGAATGGGGCTTTCGAAGGTGTCTTGGCGACGCTATTCGTGCTAGTTGCGGGAAGCGGTGTCTTTGGTCTGTATTTGACTCGTACCATTCCGAAGAAGATCACTCGTCTGCCTCAAGAATATGTTTTTGAGCGCATCCCGCGGTTGCGAAATGAAGTTTCGACGCAGGCGAGGCAGATGGTGTTAGCGACAAGCGGTAGCACGCAAGGAAACGTCGTTGCGAGCTTCTATGCAAACGAGTTGGCTTCGTTCTTCGAGCGTCCGCGGAGTGTTGCATTTCATTTCTTCCCAGGAAGCGGGCAGCGACGCAAGTTGATGTCGCAGCTCACGGATATCCAGCGATACTGCTCGACCAAGGAGAAGGAGGTCAGTGAAAAGCTGTTCGCTCTGATCCGTCGAAAAGACAACTTGGACTATCACTATGCGATGCAGTTGATACTCAAGAGTTGGCTGTTTCTTCACCTTGGGCTTACATACAGCCTGTTAGTCTTTGCCGGCATTCATACGTTTATGGCGCACGCATTTCGAGGCACCGTTTGATGAGCAATCCGGAAGAACGCGACGAACAGACTCAGAACGGATACGATCGCCCCGTCCTCGATTGGTCTTGTGGGCACGCTGACGGAGCGGAGTGCTTGCTAGGACCAACTGGTCTTGGCATCTGTCAGGCATCCGGCGCGTGTACACCGCGGCAAGATGGGGATCGTTGGATCTGCAATCGACCCGCAATTCGCGGCGGTGTTTGTGAAGACGGTCCAACGCCGGAGGGAGCATGCTGCCATTCGATGGCGGCTTGCTCGCCGCGAAGGACTGTTCGCAGCCGGCGCAATGCGTTCGCCTTCGCCTGCCTAGCCTTGACGTTGGGCGGCTTGTTGGTCGCATTCAATACCAACTACCGGCGCGAATTCATTGCACCGGGGCAATTGACGACACAACACGCACAGTTGTTGACGGCCAGTGAAGTTGAAAATCGTTGTGCATCGTGTCATCCGGAAGGCAACGATTCCATGGCGTCCTGGGTTGCCAGTACGATGGGCCTGAAGAGCTCGACCAAGGATCCACACACCAGCACAACGCAAACTGAGTTGTGCATGAAGTGTCATGACAAGTCGATTAGTTCGTCCACAGCGAAGTTCGCCCATAACTTGCCACTCGAGTCACTGGCAGCGCTCACCAAGGGAAAGCAAACGCCGATTTCCAAAGAGAAAGCGTTTCAACTGGTTGGTTTTGCAGGCCCTGCCAACGAAAGTGGCGAGTTAGCTTGTTCCACGTGCCACCGAGAACACCACGGCAGCGATCACGAACTAACCAAGCTCACGAATACGCAATGTCAGAATTGCCACGCCGAGCAATTCGATTCCTTTGAGCATGGCCATCCAGAATTCGAAAAGTGGCCGTACGATCGAAGGCAGCGGATCATTTTCGACCATGCTACGCACAGCGGCAAACACTTCAAGAAAGAGAATCGGGAATTCAACTGCAATGACTGCCATAAAAATGATGGCACCACCGACATCGTGTCTGTCGCTGGGTACGAAAGCTGCGCGGAGTGTCACGACAAAGGGATCAATGTCAGCCTTAATGAGGGTGTGGCGGTCTTCAAGCTCCCGACGTTGGACACCCTGGCGCTGGAAGATGCCGGCTTCGACATTGGACAGTGGCCAAGCAAAGCGGATGGAGAATTCGACGGCGTATTGCCGGAGACGATGAAGTTGCTGTTGTCAGCCGACGAAGGCGCGTTGGAAGCTTTCGACGAACTGGGATCTGACTTTGATTTCTACGACGCAGACCCGGACGATGAGACTCAGATGGAAGCCGTCGCGCAGCTGGTTTGGGCAATCAAGCGATTGTTGAATGACTTCGCGAAGGATCCCGCTGCGACATGGCAGGCTCGCATGAAGAATGCCGTGAATCGCGACATCAGCGAAGTCGGGCTGCATCATTTACAGACCAGTCATTCTCGCCATCACTTCGCGACTTGTCGCGATCAGTGGTTTACGGATTTGAATGAAGACCTGCGGCTTGAGTTCGATGGCCAGACTTCGTTGGCAAGTATCAACGACGAAGCTCGAGATTTCAGTCCGAGTTATGGTGATACGATTGCTTCGACTGCTCCGCAAGACATTGATCTTGATCGTAAGGTGGGATGGTCAGTTGGAGTCGACGAGTTCCGCATCGACTATTTTCCTGAAGGTCACGGTGATGCGTTTCTTTCGACGCTGTTGGATGTCCTGGCCGATACTGCGGGCGAAGCAACTGAGGATCCGATCGAAGATGCTCGGGCCGCTTTCCTTGGCAACGCCTCGGTAGGAACTTGTATTACGTGTCACAGCGTTGACGATGTGGGAGCTACTCAGTTGGTCAATTGGCATGGGGGGAGCTCGGATTCTAAGAAGGAATTCACGAGGTTCTCACATCGGCAGCACCTGATACAACCAAACTTGGCGGACTGTAGTCATTGCCATCAGCTGAACCAGACCAGCGAATATGCTGCGACCTACAAGGCGGGTGGTGATTTCCAGACGGTATTCGCAAGCAGCTTCCATCCGATTGGGAAGGCAAGTTGTATCGAGTGTCACAACCAGCAGTCGAGCAAAGATGCATGTACGACCTGCCACAACTACCATGTGCACCCGATTGTGCCCGAGCAGCACATTCCGTTGGTGGCAGAGTCTGTCGAGGACGCGAAACGCCGCTGAGTTCGCACTCGGTTAAGCGGCGTCTGCACTACAGTTGCATGTAGTTTGAAGACAGCGACTCACGGAAACGGTACCGCGGCTAGGCACCGTTTTCGCAGCGGAGTGTGCTAATCGTCTTCGGGTTCAAAGACGAGTTCTTGCCGGGGAACCAAGATTACGAGGTCGCTGTTACTCATATCGTGGTTGTCTTTCGGCTTCAGCCATTTTGTGCCGAGACTACGCCCGTACACGTCTCTACCTTGGTCGTCGACGCCATTTTCGAAAACGCTGTAGAGCAAATAGCCTTCCTCGTGTTTGAGGTAAACGAAGGACTTGCCTGAGTAGCCATCGACCGGGAGGCGGTCGATTGTACTTGGGACGAGTTCGTCCAGCTTGTCGGGGTATCCGCCGTTTCGCGCGCGATGTACGGATAGGGCGGCGGCTAAGCGATTGAGTTCGTGCAGGTTGTACGCTCGGTCTGAAGCACTGCTGCAAGCCGTCACTGCCGGTAAGAACAGCGACAACATCACGTCGGACATCAGTTCACTCCGCGCTTTGGAGCTTACAAGGCTGCCGGCCATAAGGGCACGGTTATTCTGCGGGTTTAGCTTCTGTATTTCCTGTTCAATCAGGTTCAGCTCATCGCCGCGTTCCATGCGGGGTAGTGCGGCGGCTTCGGTTAGGCGGTCATACCATTTGTTGCCTCGCTCCATCACACGATTCCAGTCGATCCGCGTTGTTGTTGCAAAAGCCATTGCGGGATTGTCACTGCTCCCGCCATTCAGTGAGGAAAAGTCGTTCAGGTCCCACTGGTTTGTGGCCAGTCGCTTGGTGATATCTAGGAACATCAGCCGCTCGCCTTCACTCATCGCAAGACTCATGTTGGGCATGTGAGGCATGTCCAGCAGATCGCGGTGTATGCGTTCGGCTTGCTTTTCCGTCAGTTGTCCGTGATGCAGGATCGTCTGTGTGGCCTCCGAGGCCATAGCGTCGATTGCGATTCCGACGAGCTGCTCGACTAACGTCCATCCGCCGTTGGCTGCGTGCCGCCCCATCAAGTGGCAAGCCTTTGTGTCTTCCCAGGCTTCGTCAATTCGGCCTTCGCCAAGGTTCAGCATGGCGCGAGACATTAGGGCTCGTGCACCACCACGCAGCATCTGAACTCCGGGTAACAGCATCTCGAGCATACTGCTGTCCGATCCGTCGACCATATTCGGGGACGGATTGTAGTACTTTGGACGGGACGCGCCTTCAACGAGCCAATCTAGTGGCTGCTTGTTTTGATCAGCCCACTTCGCGAGTGCGGGAATCTGTTCTCGCGTCCAAGGTAAATATCGTGATTGCGAAACGACTTCGTCCGCAATTTCATCTGCTAGGTCAATTCTTTGTTGGGCTGCAATGCTGGGCTCGGGGATGTCCGTGGCATCCTCGAAATCGGGATCGTCGTCGTTCAGGTCAGCAACGTCACCGGCATCAGTTGGCGTTTGGTTTTGTTCGGAGGCGTCGTCGTCGGTTGGCGGAGGCAAGATTTCCTGCAGAAACCACGTTGCCAGTTCGCCCTGCGCCGAGGTGTAGGGCTCAACGAGGCCTTCTTCCGGTTTTGGCATCTTGATACCGAGCGCGTCGCAGACGAGCTGTTGACTGGTGGGATCCGCTGACAGTTCGCCCGGCCAAAGTGCTTTCCAATAGAGTGCGGCTGCGTTTTCCTCTGTCAGCACGCCTTCTCGCATGCGCTCGTGCGTGTACTGCGTGTAGTTTGGCAGTCCGTCATGATCCAAGTCTGAAATCAAGTAAGTCGTCTCTTTTGAAACGCGGATCTTGGGGCTCGGTCCCCACATTTGTGCGATAAAAAGCAGCAGCAAGACTGCTGGAATGCATAGAAACCACCAGCATCCTAGCTTTCGCTTGGGGTGTTCGTTCATCTGTTCCTCTTTCTAACGGCCACGACGCGTTCTGTTCCGCAACCATTGGAGCACAATCGCTGCCTACGACGCAATCAACTTTCGTATGGCCGGTGACGTTGCCTCTGCGTCTGCTGAAATTGAATGGCTGATGTGCTTTGTAGAAGTGCTGGCAAGTGAAAAGAAAACGGGTGCCCTGAAATCAGGGCACCCGTCTTGTAGATTCATCGAGCAAGCTGGCTTGCTCTGGGCCGTGTCTCTAATCGGGCTGCGATTGCCTCGTGGACACTAGCGTAGCAAGTTCCAGCTTGCGTCTTAATCGCTTAGTTCATGCGAAGGGCTCGGTTGAGCCAATCGAATGCACCGGTTCGCGTTTGGTTGTCAAGCTCAGGCTCAGCAACAGGCGATGGCGGGATCGGTGGAATCGGATTCTTTACAGGTTCTGCAGAGATCGCATCCACACCGCTACCGTCGACTGGCGAGTGGGCCTCGACCGGGGCTTGAGTAGGCTCCGGATCAACTTCTGCTGGAGTAATTGCAGGAGTTGGCTGAGCTGGTGTCGGCTGTGGAGCAGTGGCATAGTTGTAGTTAACCGCTGCTGGTGGAGTTACGGCGGCTGGACCAACGCCTGCCGCAGGTGCGGCTACGGGTGCTGGAATAGCGACAAGCGGAGCTCCGATGGGAAGTGCTCGAACAATCGGTGCACCTGCACATCCGTTGCAGCCACCGTCACAGCCAGGAGCTGGAGCAAGCATTTGGGGAGCGGATGCGCAACTGCAAGGAGCAGCCCCACAAGTCGAGCAGCCGGCCTTCTTCGCGCAAAGACCACAGCCTTTTCCGCCGCAGGTACCACATCGACCGTGATAGTTTTGAAGCGGGTAGTGTGCGTGTGGCAAGCATCGCTCACGCTCGGAACAATAGCCGTCCCAGACGTTATTGCAGGTCATGCACGCGCCACCAACTTCACTGTGTGCGTGTCCGCCGCTCAGCAGGCCAACAAAGCCGTTGCCTGTGAGTGCTTCAACCAGTCGGCCACCGCAGCCTCCGCCACAACGTCCACTGCAAAGCCCGTTGCCGGCACACCCGCCTCGGTTTTGAAGCAGAGACGGGCCCATTGCGGGGCGTGCTTGGGCACAACTGTTGCATCCACTATGGCTCGCGGCCATCATCTTGCCCAGCAAACCACCACCTACTCCGTGACTTGGAGCAGCGATCGGTCCAGCATTGCATCCGTCACACTGTGCTGACGCGACGCTCGCGACAGCAAGGCAGGCTAACGCCGCGAAGATGTGTAAACTCAGAATCTTCTTCATCATCAGGTTCCTCCTAACATTGAACCTTGTGGTTGATCAATCAACGGTTGAGTCAACCGGTTGTCGCGACGGCAAGAGAACCTAAGACTATGCGACTAAGCATCTTGGCCTCCTGCCAACTTCCAAATGGAATTCCATTACTGCGGTAAGCGTTGCTCAGCGTTGTAGCGCGATCACTAAACAATCCTAGCGCAGCTTCCACCTGAAGCATGCACTGCTATCTTGGTGTGGGCAAATTCGCCAAGTGCTTTTTTCCCGAGACGGTTCGTCGGCTGAGCTGACTAAGCAATACGAACGCCAGAGTTTCACACGAGTTTGCTATGCAGGGAATCAAAATCGAAAGTGTCGGTTCGGCGTCATCTAGTGAACGTGCAGATCAGGTAGACCTTAGGGAGGATGTATCACGGTGAGTGTCTACAACTGGTTCGCTTTTGCGTCACTATTGGTTAGTACCGTGTTGGTTCTGCGGCGGATGGGACGTCTGAGAGGTACGACGCTGGTCGCCCCGACGCGATGGTTGCTGCTGGCTCTGTTCGTACTTGGCTGCACGCTCGGCGTGGTTGAATTGGGGACGACTTCCGATGCCACACGTGCTGCAATGCGCTATTTCGCTGCAACATGTACGCTTTGCCCGCTGATGGCGGTGCTTGGTGCGAAGCGACCACAAGACAAAGGTTGGCAGTTTATCGTCGGGTCACTCTGGTTGATTCTGGTTTTGCCGGTGGGCGAAATGTTCTTGCTTTGGCGCGGCGGAGCCATGGATGTCGGCCCGATGCGCAGTTGGTTCCTGGTGATCTTGCTGGGAGTTGGATTAACAAATTATGCACTGACGCGTTTTGCTGGTCCCGTGTTCATGGCGACGGTTGGAATCGGTTGCATGCTCGCCCCGCACCTTCCACTGCTGGAAGGTTGGGGAGCGTCGAATTCGATTTTTGGGCTCGGTATCTTGTTTGTGTGTGCGGGGTTGTTGCTCGTCTGTTGGCAGGTGAATAGGGCACCGACCAAGGGGAACTGGAATTCAGTCTGGATTGAGTTCCGCAACGCGTTCGGCCTTGTGTGGGGGCTAAGGGTGATGGAACGCATTAACGAGACTGCGCGGCTAGGGGATTGGGGGACTGAGTTGACTTGGTTCGGATTCGACGCGGAAAGACTGGAAGAGCTGAAGGGGAACGACGTAGAGAAGGGGATGCGAACGACGCTTCGACGTTTCGTGTCCGCAGATTGGATCGATCGCCGCCGACGCGACATTACTTAGCGTTGCTTGCTGAAGCTTAGCGAGCTCACTCTGAGGGAGACCAGAAAGCCATTAGCTTTTTGATCGCTATCGGTAGGACGCCCAGGATGCAAAACGCCAATAACGTCTGCCAGCCGATACCTTTGAACCCGTGCTCGGCCAATTCCTCTAGCTGAACCGTCGAGCCAGCGTAGACGTAGGCCATCGTCCCCGGAAGCATGCCCAGTTGGCTTACCCACCAATACGTTGTCCAACGCATGTTGGTTAATCCCATCACTAGGTTCAGCATAAAGAACGGGATGGCAAAGATCAGTCGCAACGAAAACAAATAGAACGCCCCTTCTTTTTCAAGGCGTTCATTGAAGGTGACAAGTTGGCTTGCGAACTTCCGTTGAATGAAATCACGAAATAGGTAGCGGCTGGTCAGGAAAGAAACGGTTGCTCCTGCGGTGGATGCGAAGCTCACCAGCACAACCGCCGGTAGCCAACCAAAGAAGGATCCGTAGACCAGACTCAATGCGACGGCCCCGCCGGGAATCGACAATCCGCTGACCGCGACGTACAGCAGAAAAGCTCCGCCGAACACGACCCACGGATGTTCTGCTTGATATTCGGCCAGTGCGACTTCGCGTGCGGCGAGGCTTTCGATTGTGAGTTGATCGCCGTATCGCTGAGACACGAAATAGAACACCGCGATCACGATCAGCAAGATCACGGGCTTCGCAAATCTGTTTGCCTGCCGCGGAGGATCAGGGGTAGCACTCGGTGAATTCCGATTGGTCATAACATTCGAACAGTGATGGGCAACATTCACACTGTAATGCATTGGGCGAATGAAGTCCGCGGTCACTTGGCCATCGTATGGTTACTCACAGTTCTGCGAGCGATGCTTTCCTGTAGATGCCCAGGACCACGACCCCGCCATGCTTGGCAGGCAAAAAAGAAGCAGGCGCGCGGTGGTACGCGTGGGTCGCGGCACCGGGCGAAGGAGAGACCAAATGGGCTCGAACAGAGAATGGTCCATGGCAACGGGTGCTGATGGTTATTCCGGAATCTATCCGCGTTTGGGACAAGCATTCTCATGCGACGAACGAGAATTCCGTCTGACCGATCGAACTTGTTGAGACCACGCAATAGGTCGGGCAGCTTACGTAAAGTGTGGATACTCCAGGGATTTACTGTCGAAGCTGCAATTTTTCCGTAGTTTTTTGTAAGGTAAACTTTGTGCATCCGTCTGATCCTCAAGTTTTTTGCAGATTCGGTTGATTCCCCACCTCGCGGCAGATCGCCACTGCCGAGCTTTGACGAATTAGACGTTGGGTCCGGTAGTCGCCTGATCTGCTGTTAAGCACTCGTATACTTATCCTCGGAGCCAGCAATGCTGAGTCGATGCCCATTCCCCGCTTTCCTGATCGTCTTTGGTTGCTTGACTTCCGTCGCATTGGCTCAGTCGTCCACGCGATCCGACTATCTGCCGTCTGTTTCACCAGCTGCGTCGCAGCCCAATTACGCACCGGTGCAGCAGGAATACACTCCCGTACAA
>CAYQMZ010000023.1:6986-7645 GCA_964418725.1 uncultured Pirellulaceae bacterium | reverse complement strand
ACCCCGATTCAGACGGTTCCCGGTTATGGTGTGCCACAGGGCGTAATCGTCGACCCGGTTCCCTACGCTAACGGAGTTCCGATGCAGGGATCGCAGACTCGATCCAGCAGTGGGCAATTTCGAACGACTCGTCCGATGAACTCCGCAGCGCCTGCCGCCACCGGATCCGCAGTCTCTGTGACCAAGACGAAAGAGACCTTCGACAGCAAGCTTTGGAACTACCTGGTACGTTCCAAGTATCGGAATTGGTCGCCAGTTCCAGGTCAAAGTGACGCGGCGTACGAGGGGCAAAGCCCACACGGTGCATACTTGAAGATGTATCTGAATCGCCGTGCGGCTGGAGATACGGAAGCTCTTCGAAGTGGATCCATCATCATCAAGGAAAACTTCAGCGCTAGCCGATCGTTGGCGGCAATCACCGTTATGTACAAGACAAACGGTTACAACCCGAAAGCGGGAGACTGGTACTGGGTGAAGTACAACCCCGACGGATCTGTTGCCTCGAAATCGACCGATGCAGGAGACGTTATGCTATCCGGGCGAGTCAACGGATGCATTAACTGCCACGGCGACGCCGATGGCGTACAGCGTCGAGAGCAGCGCCACCGCCATCGCCCCCACCACCGTGGGCGCGAGGCTCGGTTGGCCCTCGAGCTCGT
>CAYQMZ010000023.1:4710-6976 GCA_964418725.1 uncultured Pirellulaceae bacterium | reverse complement strand
TGAAGTTACAGTCGGGTAACTCACGGGCTTCAAAACATCGAACGAACGCCGCAACTTGTTTGTGGCGTTTTCTTTTTAATGCTGGGTAACGCTACAGTTATCGGACTTAGCCGCCCAGGGTTCGCTCTAGCTGTTCTTTGCGGTGAGAGATCGCTTCGCGTTTGGTTTTGAAGGTTTTGAAGCGTTGCTTGCCTTCTTCTTGCCAAGTTGCCACCCAGCGCCCGTAGACGTTGCGACTAACGCCCGTAACGCCGGAGGTGTTGTTTACCGGCTTCTTTCGAGGACCTTTTCGCCACTGTCGTGGTCCCAGCTTCTTCATCAAAGCGTCACGCCACTTCTTGGCATCCGCTAAAGAACGGCGGACGCCACCGTTGGTGAATCGAAAGTACTTGGAGTGCTCGACACCGTCACGTACGACTCTCACGAGCCAGCCGTCGGGCCCGCGGTTAATGTTTGGTAGACCTTTCATGCGCACATTTTAGGTTGATAAGTCCAGATTCCAATCGAAGGTAAAACAATCGGGCGCACTTTGCGGCTAACGCGATACGACATGTGCTTCACCTGCCCACTATGGGTGGCGGGACAGGCAAGCCAGGTTGGCTTGTCGGGTGTTCCGGGGACGATTGGCGGGATGTGTTCGGAATGTTGTGTCCCTACAATGAGTAGTTAATCACGACAATGGATTCATCTTGTCGGCAAACGAACCGGTGACTACTGGCCTCAAAAGAGCTAATTCGCCATGACTGCTAAATATGATCGCGACGGCATTAGCTTTCAGTACCCTGACAATTGGGCGTTTGAAGAAGACCCCAAAACGGGATTCCCTCGAACCGTTTCCGTGACTTCCGAGGACGGCGCGTTCTGGTCGGCGACATTGTATTTGCAGGATCAGCCGCTGAAGCAACTGCAGCATCAGTACATTGAGACGCTGGAGCAGGAGTACGAAGAGGTGGAGATCGACGATGTCGAATTTCCGCTGGGCGATGAAACCATTCGAGCGACGGACCTGCAGTTTTACTGCTTGGACTTCTTGGTCCACAGCCGATTGATTGCGACTCAAGTCGGCCGCCACCAGGCGTTGATTGCTTGGCAGGCGGAAGATCGTGACTTTGACAAGCTCGAACCAGTTTTTCAGGCAATCACCTTCAGCCTTTTCCAAGGTGCGCCAGCGTCATCTCGAGCCGCCAGCGAAAAATAGCGTTGTAGGTAGTGAATTCGCAATCGAAAACGGCCTTTCGAGATCCGTGAATCTTGGTTACGGTCATCCTTCTATCCATTGTCACACCCGCAGTGATTTGGCCAGGACTCGGCAGGATTTAGTCGAACTCGGCCCTCTCACTGCATAGTTGGGTGTCGGCCACGCCAAATCGTACGGCAAACGCGGCATTTGAGAGGCGACCGCGTTCAGGAGAAGCGAATTAGCATGCGGCAGACTCTTTTCTTCATTCCGGATCAGCTGTGGGGACTGCCACTGTTTGGTTTTGGCTGGCTGTTGGCAATCTGGCTTGTGGGTTCGTTCGTTGTTCTGGGCTACTACGTGAAGCAGCGAGGGTGGAACAAGGACACGCTCGGAATCTTGCCGTTCGTAGGCCTTGTTGCCGCGTTGATTGTCTTCGTCCTGCCACGCGTTGCCGTCGAGGTGCAGCCGCACGAAGTTTCTTGGATGCTGTGGCAGCCAGCCGGCCTAACGTCGCCACCAAAGGGCCTGCCAATCCGGGGCTATGGAGCCTGTCTGCTTGTTGCCACCATCAGCGGTGTTGCCTTGGCAACGTATCGAGGTCGGCGCGTTGGGCTGTCTCCCGATGCCATCTTCGGTCTCGCGTTCAATATGTTCATTCCCGGCATCATTGGGGCACGACTGTTTTGGGTTATTCAGAAATGGGAATCGATCTATGTGCCGGGTGAGGTTGGACAGACGCTATCCAACGCAGTGAACTTTGTTGAAGGCGGGCTGGTCGTTTACGGTTCGCTGATCGGTGCACTGATAGGGGCCGCGTGGTACCTGTGGAAGAATAAGCTGCCGTTGTTGCCTGTCGCTGACATAATTGCGCCCAGCCTTCCGTTGGGATTGGCCATTGGACGGATTGGTTGTCTGATGAATGGTTGTTGCTATGGCGGCGTCTGTGACCAGACTTGGGCGCTGACATTCCCACAACACAGCCCACCGTACTACGATCAGCAACGGCACGGTGAGTTCTACGGTTTTCGATTGAGTGCAGCGGACGATACGACTCGGCCCGTCGTTGCCAGTGTCGCACCTGATAGC
>CAYQMZ010000023.1:0-4700 GCA_964418725.1 uncultured Pirellulaceae bacterium | reverse complement strand
CCTTAAGCCAGGTCAGACGGTCGAAGGGATTGCCGGCCAATCAATCCGAAATCTTGAGGATGCACAACGCGCGTTGGCGGTTGAGTTTGCAGGTCGCCCTTTGACGTTGAAGACAGCCGAAGCCGACTTTCGCATTGCCGTTCCGCCGTTACCGGACCGCTCGCTACCGACGCATCCGACGCAGGTTTACAGCACGATCAATGCGTTCTTGCTTTGTCTGCTCACGCTCGCCGTCTTTCCATTTCGTCGCCGAGACGGTGAGGTCTTCTTGTTTTTGATCGCGATGTATGCCGTTACGCGTTTCTTGCTGGAAGTTATTCGCACCGACGAGCTGGGCGTTTGGAGTACCGGCATGACGATTTCACAGAACGTCAGTGTGGCAATGCTGATTGGCGTGGCCGTAGCAGTGGCCTGGATGTGGAAGCAGCCGAAGGCTTCTTTCTGGCCGACATAGTTGAGGCTGTTCGTTCCTGGCTGCGCCGTTGATCTGTCGGTGATGCTGATTAGTCGCCCGTGGGGCTTTGCTCGGCAGCCGGCAGGTGAAACGATCGGGCAACGGTCGCCGCTGGGATCTCGGACGTTTTCGGCTTGAGTTCTAACTCCTTGGAAGCATCAGCCAATTCTTCGTACAGTTGGAGCAGTTTACGAGACTCCGTTTCCCAGTTGTATTCTTGCTCAACGCGTTGACGTCCTACGATTCCCATTTGTCGCCGAAGTTCGTCACTCTCCAGCAGGCGTTCGATCGCATCGGCGTAGGCATTGATGTCCCCGGGCGGGACCATTGTTGCCGCTTTTCCATCGCCAACGAATGGTCGGCTGGGAGGCAAATCTGAGAGCACTGCTGGCATTCGTAGAGCCATGAACTCGAAGAGCTTCATTGGGATGTTCTGCTGGAACTTTGGCAGATCAGGTAGGGGAATGAATCCAATTCGTGCGCGTGCGACGAGATCAGCCACACGGTCATGTTCCGTTCGCCCTTGTATTTCAAAATCGTCTTGTAGTCCGCGTTCTGCGATCGTCGTGTTGGCCCAAGGCTCGTCATTGCACACGCCGAAGAAGAGCCACCTAACGCGTCGACCTCGTCGCTTTAACTCGCTGGCCACTTCGAACGCCGTTTCTAAGTGATACTTTGGAATTGAACCGTGATAGACCAAGTCGTATTCCTTCTGTGACTCGTCCACGGACTTGTTGTCGAATAGTGAAAGCAGCGGAAAGTTGTGAAGTGTGATGAGCCGCTTTGCGCCGCGGTCGGCAAAGATTGCGGTGGTACCGGAGTCAGCTGTGATAACGGCATCGAAGAACTGGGCGGCGATTGTTTCCGTTGCCGCCATCAAGTAAGTGAGCAGCCAGCGAATGGGTTTGGCGATGTAATACTTCTGGCTCATGTACGCCGTGTAGTTTTCGGCGCTATCGTAGATGACGCGAACGGGGCGTGTGAGCTTCAGCCAACATCCCAGCGGGATAAGCTCAGGGTCGTGCAGGTGTACGATGTGCGCGTCAGACTCGCGAATCTTCTTGGCGGCTCGTAGTACGGCCTGCAATCGGGACCAGAACAATAGGCCCCGCTTGGCCTCGCGTTTCGGGCCCAGAGTGCGAATCTGAATACCCTCGACAATCGAGTCGGTTTCGCCGCAGTGAACTACCAGTTCGACACGATGCCCAGCCTGTTGTAAGGCCACGCACTCGTGATGAAATACTCTGGCCTCGAACGGAGTGCGTACCGTGGAGACATGAATTGCTTTTAGGCGTCTTGCCATTTTCGTCTCCTGCATGAGAGATCGATTTCGGCCACTACGTAAAGCGACTGCGATGGTCACTTGGATAGGCCATCGCTTACAGTCGCTTGCCTTTTGCGCCTTAGAAAACCAGGCTGAGCAGATTGTACGACCAAAAGAGTGGTACGCAAATAAAACAGGTCGATACAGCCAGGGACGAGATGTTTGGTGTATTAATTGATAAGTTCCGGAAACGATTCGTACAGAAACAGTATGTTGGCTGGGGCAGGCTACGCCCGTTTCCGCTTTGCCATCCATCGATCCAGCGAATTCGCGAATTGTTGTATGTCCTTGGAGTTCAGCGGTTTGGGGCCCTTGGTTTCCATGCCCGCTGCCCGGAATTGCTCCATCAGGTCGCGTGTCGCGAGCCGATCGTGAACACTCGCGTCGTCAAAAACTTCACCGCGAGTGCCAATCGCTATTCCACCCTTGTCAACGACGCGGGCAGCGAGCGGTATGTCACCCGTTATCACCAGATCGTCGGGCGACATTTGTTCCACAATCCAGTCATCCGCGACATTGGCCCCGTGTGACACAATTTCCAAACGGATCCACTTGTTCTTGGGGTACTGCATGCCTGCGTTGGCTACGAGTACGAGGGGGACTTCGAGACGCTTGGCGGTTCGAAACAGAATTTCCTTGAGCGCCGTTGGGCAAGCGTCACCGTCGACCCAAATGTGGAACGGTTTCTTGGTGGCTGATGTCAAGCGAAGGTCCGGTCGGTGGGGATTCGAATGGCAGTGAATTTTGGCGACATCTTAGCACCCGTGACTTCCGGTGCGATAGATGCAGTTTCAACCCCGACGTTAGTTGCTAGAGGAGACGTGGCAGCAAGATGGTTTTCTCGCTGATGTCTTGCCCTGTACATCTCAATTCGCCTTCTCGGGCAGTTACAGTGGGCGGGCGCGACGCTATGATGCGGTTCAGGGGAAACCAAAGGAAAGCGAAGACGCATGGAGTCAAATTCTGCCGCCAAGGAGCCAGGGGCGAGCGCCGATTACTCAGCGGCCCAGCTTGGCAGACTGCTAAAGCAATATCGAAAGCCCAATAATTCTCGCAATATCCTGCATCTCGGAATCGATCTCGGCTGCCTAGTCGTTACGCTTGGAGGGCTGGTTTGGATTGTGGAGAATTGGAGTGGCTCCGCTGGAAGTTATGCTCTGCTGTGCCCAATCGTCGCGGTCGGAGTCGTGATCGTTGGTGGCGTCCAGCATCGGCTCGCGGGGTTGGGGCATGAAGGATCCCATCACGTGCTTTTCGAACAGCGTTGGCTGAACGAGCTGATCGCGGATTGGTGCTGCATGTTTCCGCTCTTTACAACCACTGACCACTATCGGTCATTGCATCTTGGTCATCATCGTTGGGTGAACGATCGTGAGTTAGATCCCGAGTTTCACAATCTCGGTCGAGCGCGACGGCTCCACGATTTCCCAATGAATCGCTGGCAGTTCTTGCTGCATTTTGTGTCACGGATTTTGTGGCCTATCTCGCTGCTCCGCTATTCATGGGACAACATGTTGCATGGTTCGATAGGAATCACGCAACGTGGTACGTCGGATTGGCCTGTACTTAGACCATTATTCATTGCCGGGTTGGGGCACTTTCTGATCGCCACGTTTGGGTTCCGCAGACTTGCCGACTCAACACAGTCCAGTAGTCTCGTTCTGTGTGCGATGGTTGGTTGGATTCTGGTTGCAGCGGTCGTCATCTCAGTCATTCCATCGAAGGCGTTTTACCGCTCCGGCTACCCCGGAACGTATGGGCCGAAACTGCGGAGTTGGATGAGGCTGACATTCTTCACACTGCTTCAGGGCGGGTTGGTGTTGGGGACACTAGCCACCAGCGTTGACTGCGTTTGGTACTTCCGTGTCTTGTGGCTGCTGCCGATGGTTACAAGCTTTCCGTATTTCATGCTGCTGCGTGACGCGTACCAGCATGCCAATACGGATGAAGGTCGGTACTCAAACAGTCGAGTCATGTTTCCCGACTACTTTTCAGGTTGGGCGATTTTCATGTACGGGTCCGACATTCATCTGACGCACCACATGTACCCCGGAGTTCCGCACTACAAACTGCGTCGGTTGCATTACGCACTGAAACGCCGCAGCAAACAATATGCGGACGAAGTCGTGGAAACGCATGGGATGTTTCGGCGTACCAGACAGGACTTCCCGTGTCTGATCGAAACCATCGAAGGCCCAGCGTGATTCTCTGATCTCGGGCGTAGTGGACGAGGCTACGAGTCCTTCGAGAGTGGATAGATTGCAGTTTGTGAGTGTGAGCCGAGAAATGAAATCCCCATCGATGTGCATTTGAGGCCGAATCTGAGTGTGAGCCGAGGAATTCCAATCAATGCGCGTTCGAGTCAGCATCGACCGCGCCTGTCGGGGACTCGTAGCCTTGTCCACTACGGCCGATTGCGAGTTGGCTGGGCGCAATTTCCGCTATGCCATGCCCAACACTTGCATGACTCGATCGTGCATCGGTTTGGGCTCGACGTCTTCGCCGGTCCAGTACTTGATGCTGATCACGCCTTGGTTGACTAGCATTCCCAGTCCATTAATCACTGTACAACCCTTGCCCTCTGCATCTCGCACTAAGTTTGTCGTCAGTGGATTCGGGATGACGTCAGCGACGACCATGGATGCCTGGAGCGAATCGACGTTCAGGTTCAGTCGAGCATCGAGATCGGGATAGAGACCGACGGACGTTGCGTTGACAACGACGTCCGTTCCTTCCGGGACCGAGTACGAGTTGTCCCACTTTACGAATTCGGCGGTGGTACTCGTTTTCTCGTTCAGTAACGCTGTCAGCTCTTCGCCACGGGCTGCGTCGCGATTGACCACCGTAACGTGGCTTAACCCGGCCAGAGCAACTTCGACACCGATGGCGCGTGCTGCACCGCCGGCCCCTAGAAGGACCAAA
>CAYQMZ010000022.1:15952-25310 GCA_964418725.1 uncultured Pirellulaceae bacterium | reverse complement strand
GTGCAACTTCAGTCCACGCGAAAGAACCCCAACTGTCCGACAGAGTTCAAGAATTCCTGTCGGATAATTGCTTTGACTGTCATCAGGGAGCAGACGCCGAGGCTGGTCTTGATCTATCCAGCAAACAGGAGGCATTCGATCTCTCGCGTGATGGATCGATTCGACGTTGGGTTCAGATCTTGGATCGCGTTCATGACAGTGAGATGCCACCTGCCGATTACGCGGAGCTTGATGAGGAAGACAAGTCTCATTTCTTGGCGACCATCGGAAATCAAATTCGCAAACACCAACGATCCAAGCAAGCCACGGAAGGTCGAGTTCTTTCGCGTCGCCTAACCCGAAAGCAGGTCGAGCGCACTTTACAGGATCTGTTAGGAATCGATATTCCGCTGGCCGAATATCTTCCGGAAGAATCGCGACAAGGACGCTACTCCACGATTGCCGACGGACAGGCAATGTCACATTTCCAAATGCAGGCTCATCTGGACGTGGTCGATCGGGCGCTCGATGAGTCATTCCGGCGGGCGTTTGCCGTGCAGGAAGACAATTACGTTCGAGACTTCGACGCACGCAGCGTTGCAAGAACCAATCCCAAACGTCGTTGTCGCGAGCCGGAAATGCGACAGGGTAAGGCAGTTATCTGGAACGGATCCGTGACCTTCTATGGTCGAATCCCAGCAACGACCGCGCCCGAGGATGGGTGGTATCGATTCGCTTTGACGGTCGGCGCACTTAAGTGGCCCAAACACGGAGGCGTCTGGTCGACCGTGCACTCGGGACTTTGTGTTTCCAGCGCCCCATTGCTAACTCACGTTACCTCATTCGAAGCGACAGAAGAAACCAAGACGATCGAGTTCGAAGCCTGGCTCCCCAAGGGCCACATGCTAGAGATCCGACCTGCGGACGCCACTTTGAAAAGGGGACGATTCGAAGGTGGCCAAATCGGAACCGGCGAAGGGGAACCTCAGGATATTCCCGGAATCGCGTTCGAGCGGTTAACGATGGAGCGGTTTCATCGTAGCACGACAAACGAAGACGTCCGTCGACGGATCTTGGGCGACCTCCAGATAGCGGATGGACGGGTTCGTACCGAGGACCCAGTGGTTGAACTGAGCAAGCGGCTACAGTCATTCGCTCAACTGGCTTTTCGCCGCCCGGTGTCGACCGAAACGACTGCGTCATACACCGACGCTGCAACGACGCGTCTGCAGGACGGCGCGTCTTTTCGCGATGCTCTGAGATTTGGCTACCGAGCAATCCTCTGCTCGCCTCGATTCCTCTACCTGAACGAATCACCGGGCGCGTTAGGGCCACACGAGTTAGCAACCCGACTGAGTTACTTTCTCACATCGAGCTGCCCAGATGACCGCCTGTGTAAGTTAGCAGACTCCGGCGAGATCTTGCAAAAGGACGTCTTGATTGCTCAAGTGGATCGCTTACTTGCGGGAACAAGCTGCGACTTGTCTGCAGGCGATCAAGTGGAATCGGATGACGAATTCGGCAAGACATTCCTTACCGACTTTGCCGCTGAATGGCTGGATTTAGAACTGCTGTATTCGACGGTTCCCGATCGCAAAATCCATCCTGAGTTTGACCCGGTCGTCGGAGCGTCAATGCTCCAAGAAACACACGCGTACCTTCAGCATCTGCTGCGACAAAACAAGAGCGTGGTGAGGCTGATCGACAGCGACTTCACATTCCTCAACAGTCGCTTGGCACGCTACTACGGCATCGACGTCAATCACCGAGACGAAATTCGGCTAGTTGCACTTCCGACAGAAAGTCCACGTGGCGGATTGCTGACGCATGGGTCGATTCTGAAAGTTACCGCCAACGGATTCGATACCTCACCGGTCGTGCGTGGAGTCTGGATTTCAGAACGTTTGCTGGGCGTACCAATTCCCGAAGCACCGGAGAACGTTCCAGCGATCGAACCTGACATTCGCGGAGCAACCACGATACGCGAGCAACTTGAACTTCATCGCGCAGACGACGCATGTGCCAGCTGCCACAGAAAAATCGATCCATCGGGATTTGCATTGGAAAACTTCGACGCGGCAGGCCGATGGCGAGAGTACTATCGTAAAGCGAAGCGTGCGGGTAAGCATCCCAAGAAACAGATTGACACTAGCTATCACTTGATCGATGGTCGACAATTCAACGATATCCGCGACTTTCGGCAATTGGTTGCGAAGGATAGCCGTACACTGGCTGCCAACGTGGCGGAGAACATGTTGGTATACGGCACAGGAGGCCCCATTCAATATGTCGATCGTGACGCAGTAGATGCCATCGTAGAGAAATCGGCAGAGCACAACTTTGGGTTTCGCTCAATTCTTCACGCGGTGGTGACGAGCCCAGTGTTCTTGAGTAAGTAGCAGAGAAGACAACGGAGCGACGAGACGCATGAAAGACTTTCACGTCAATCTACGAAAACGACTAAGTCGCCGTGCGGTTTTGCGAGGCAGCAGCGCGGCGCTCGTCATGCCATGGCTGAGCGCAATGACACCGGCGTTCGCCACTGCGACCGACACGAAATCGCCTCACCGATTCGTAGCAATGACGTTGGGCCTTGGTCTCCATGGCCCCAACCTGGTGCCGAAAACGAACGGCAAAGACTACGAACCGTCACGCTATTTGAAGCAACTGCAAGACATCCGTGACGAGTTCACGGTGATTTCGGGGACCTCTCACCCGGGCGTCAAAGGAGGGCACCGCGCAGAAGCCAGCTTGCTGAGTGCAGCACCGATGAGTGCATCGGCCGCGTCCCGAAACACAATCTCTTTTGATCAACTGCTGGCAAAGCATTTAGGCCATCGGACGCGGTTTCCTTCGCTTGTCCTAGGCTTGGCTGGCAGTAACAGCCCTTCGTACACGCAAAACGGGACAATGATCCCGGCGGAAGATTCACCGTCAAAGCTATTCACGCAGTTGTTTGTCAACGATACACCGCAACAACAAAAGCAGAATATCGAGCGGGCCAAACGCGGCCAAAGCATCATGGATTTAGTTGCTGAAGATACCCGATCCCTGCAACGTGATCTGGGGGCCGGCGATCGCGATCGACTGGATGCATACTTCACAAGCGTTCGCGACCTCGAGAAACGATTGGTAGAGTCAGAGGCATGGGCCACGCGTCCGAAACCCGATGTGGATCAAGGCTCTCCCGTCGATATCGCTAATGGAAATGACTTTATTGGTCGGCAACGACTGATGAGCGACATGGTTCGGCTCGCCCTGACGACCGACTCAACGCGATTCGTTTCGCTGCACTTAGGAGGAAGCGGCGGAGTACTTCCAATCAAAGGAGTAGAAAACGGTTATCACTCGCTGAGCCATCATGGACAGGACGAAGAGAAACTAGAGCAACTTGCACTCATCGAAATGGAGATCCTCGAAGCGTGGGGAGACTTCGTACGATCGCTTCAGCAGACCGAAGAACACGAAGGCTCCTTGCTCGACCATACGTCGGTACTGCTCACCAGTAATCTTGGCAACGCGTCCAGCCATGACAATCGCAACATGCCTGTCTTGTTCGCTGGTGGTGGATTCCAACATGGGCGGCACTTGGCCTTTGATCGCGAAAAGAACTATCCGCTGCCCAACCTGTTTGTCTCGGTACTGCAACAGACAGGACTGACATTCGATCGATTCGCTTCCAGCACCGGAACGATGACGGGCCTTGAGACGGTCCAGCGTTGACCACATGTCGCATGGATGATGGCAATCCTTACGTTTCCCCGGCGACGCTCAGTGATCGGCCCGATGCAGGAGCTCTCGTCAAAGCAATTTCGTTACTCGGCACGGTCTCGTTGGTTTCACTTGCCGCGATGCTCCCGCTGGGCTACCTACTTCGCTTCCAGTTGCCTAGGTGGATTCTGCTGGTTGCCGTAGTCTGCTTCTTCGCGTCGATTGCCATCAACGGCGTGTTAGTCCTGGTTTTGGCCATAAGCACTGCATTCCGAGATTTTGCCGACCGTCGACGCCGCCACAAAGCCACAAAGGTCCCGCCGTGGGAAGAGTGTCGGCACATTGATGAAGGATTGGAAGCGGCATGGTACGGACGTCTTTCCGAACGCTTGCAGTCGGTGGAACCTCCTGCCGGGTTTGTTTCGCCCGACGATGAGCAGCTATTTCAAGATCCACATACAGGGCAATACTGGCTTCGCGGCCACAGAACACAGGGCTTCGGTAGTTTCGGTGTTTGGATCCCAGTTACGATGTAGCCACCCGAAGAGGAACCCAAATCCCGTCGTTAGGCAACTTGGTCGACTAGCACCGTGACAATTTCGAATCCACACCTTCTGCAGCCAGCAACATCACAAGTGCTCGACATCCACGTTTGGCACTGTACCGTGGCAAACTCCAAGCTAGACGTGGCTTGCCTGTCGGATGAGGAAGTGACAGCGATCGATCGATTCGCCTTCGAGAGAGATCGACGTCGCTACACAGCGACACGCAACTTCGTACGACACTTGCTGTCCAAGTACGCGACACGGGAACCGGCAGAATGGAGATTCGTCACCAACGACTACGGAAAGCCATCGATCCACCCAGACCTATCGGCTGACATCTACTTCAACATTTCACACACCAAGTCCAGAGTCGTCTGTGCAGTCGCCTTGTTTCCGGACATCGGCGTCGATATTGAAGACAAAATCCCCAAGGACTTTCGCAAGCTCGCAAACAAGTTCTTCTCAAACGGTGAATGCGATTGGCTGATGAACCTTCAAGCAGAGCACGACGCGCGTGCAGGCTTCCTATCTCTGTGGACACTCAAAGAGGCATTCATCAAAGCGGTGGGAAAAGGCATGTACATTCCGCTGACCAGCTTCTGTGTTCTACCGAAGGATCCCGATCGAGCAGAATTGACGCAGCTAGACACAGAAGTCGGTTCATGGGACTTTCGGCGTTTCGTGCTGGATGATTCGCGCGTTGCGGTTGCGTTCCCGTCCACCGCCGATGAAGTCCGCTGCGAACTGTTTGAATTCGCGTTCGACTAAATCCCTTCACGCACGTCGCACACAACATGTGTCTCCAGATCATCGCAGGATCGCCGTGTAGCCACCCTAGCATCGGCAAACCGGTGTCGACGGACTTCGGAACCAACTTCAGGGTAACGGTCCACTTTTGTCGTGCGGAACCAGCCTTTGGTCTATCATGTGGTTACAACTTAGATAGGCAAAGACATGCACAGAATACGTCATACGCGTGCTTCCATCGAACAGCTGGAACACCGAATTCTCTTGGCCAGCGATCTGCCCCTGATCTCCGAATTCATGGCATCGAACGATGACACGATTCGAGATGGGTTTGGCGAAAGCCCAGACTGGATCGAGATTCGCAACCCAACAAACTTGGAGCATGACCTTGCGGGCTGGTCGCTGACCGATGACCCACTCGACTTGGGCAAATGGACCTTTCCCGATCACGTCAGTTCTCAACTCGATCCCTTCGAGTATCTGGTTGTGTTTGCCTCTGACCGCGACACGGTTGATCCAGCAAATAATCTGCACACGAATTTCAAGATCTCCGCCGGCGGCGAATACTTGGCACTAGTGAATGAACAGGGCAACATCGTCAGCGAATTCGGTTCAACTAGCGAGCCTTTTCCTGAACAGGAAACGGATATCTCCTACGGAATCGAGGGAGCCACCTTACTGACTGGCAGCATCCATTACGTAGACGCAAGCGCTGGTATCGAAGGAAATACCAAGCTCACAGTTCCGCAGAATGGGAGCTCCATCTTCGAGCCGTCCGGGATCGACATTCGTGCTAATCAGGGCAATGACGGACTATGGGAGCAACGTACCTTCGCAAACGGCGGAACGATCTTCGAAACTGGGATCGACACAGGTAGCGATAACGGTCAGGCCCTGACGACATCCATCGAAGGCCTTGCTGCAGGCACCTACCAACTATTCGGTTACTTCTGGAGTGACACGAATGGCAACTGGGACATGCGGTTTGGTTTGGAAGCTGACTCGCTGAGATCGTATCGGCCAACGACGCAAGGCGTTAGATCTCTGGGAAGTCTTGCCGATACGGACGGACTGGCGGACACGGGGTTTACTTCACCGGTCTTAGTCCATGAAGGCAACCGCACGTTGTATCAAGTGACGATCGGAGAACGCACGATTTCGGATGGGGAAGCGATCGATGTGTTCGTTGACGATGCGCCGAACTCTGCTGGTCGTTCCTGGTTTGATGGCGTGGGCTTTCGGCAGTCCCAAACGGTCATCGATCGAAGTAGCTCTGCATTCCACCTTGTTCCCACCAGCGACGATCTGGGAACTCGCTGGACGGAAGTAGACTTCGACCCAATTGTTGATGGCTTCACGGCTGGTTTCGCCGCCGTAGGCTACGAGAACTCACCAGGCTCCGATACCAGCTTTGCCCCCTTCATCGCGACACGGATTCCATCCGGTTCGGTATCCACGTATCTGCGTATTCCGTTCGAACTGCAAACTGCCCAGACCGTGACAGGTTTGCATCTGAGCCTGCAATTCGACGATGGTTTCGTCGCGTATCTGAACGGTCAACGAATTCTCGATCAGTTGGCTCCCAATCAACTCGATCACCAAAGTCGCGCGACGGACTCGCGACCGGATGATGACGTCTTGGCCACCTCGTCGTTCACGCTTAATCGGTGGGCGAATCTGTTGAAGGATGGCGAGAACGTCCTGTCATTTCATGTGCTCAATGCGAGCAGCAACAGTACAGATCTACTGTTAAATCCCGAGCTACTCGTGTCTGCCGGGGCCGAGGAAACGGGCGAAGTACGATTCTTTGATACGCCGACGCCTGGTGGCCCCAACGGACTAGGGTTTCTTGGTTTTGTGGCCGATACGAAATTCAGTTTCGATCGAGGTTTTTACGACCAACCGTTCGACGTTCAGATATCGACGAAGACCGACGGGGCAGACATCTATTACACCGTGGACGGCAGCGAGCCTCACCCGGACAACGCCTCGGCCGTACTCTACGAAGCCGCCATCAACGTGTCTCGTACGACAAACCTGCGTGCGGCTGCCTATAAAGACGGCTTTCGTCCGACAAATGTCGATACGCAAACGTACATATTTCTGGGTGACGTCTTAGTTCAGAATCCAAGAAGTGATCCGAACGAACCGAGGGAATATCCGGCACGATGGGAGGGAGGCTTTCGCGGCGACTACGTGATGGATTCCAGGGTTGTAGAACAATGGAGCGACGACAACCCCAATAACACCGACGCAACGTTGACCGAGGGACTGCTGTCAATTCCGACAATCTCTCTCACACTAGATCACGACGATTTGTGGGACTCTTCGGACGGCATTTACATGAACGCTTCGAAGCGAGGCGAATCTTGGCGGCGATCCGGCAGCATTGAATACATTGACCCGAACTCGGATGACGAATTCCAATACAACGTTGGCATAGCGATGCACGGCGCATCCAGCAGTCTCAACGACCGGTTGCTCAAGCATTCATTTCGTTTGCGTTTCAGCCCGCAGTACGACGGGCCAAGCAAGCTGAATTTCCCACTCTTTGACAACTCAGACTTCGACGACATCAATCAGGTAATTCTGCGTGCGGCGTTTACGGACGCATTCGGCACACGGACGGTGAACAATCGCTACTCACCGCTGGACAGCACTTATCTGCGTGACGTGTGGATGCGCGACGCGCAGCTTGCAACCGGTGGTACGGCTGCCCAAAGTGGTTACGCCCACCTCTACGTGAACGGTCTGTACTGGGGACTCTACAACTCCGCGGAACGGTCGACGGACGAACGGTTTTTCACAAGTCACTTTGGCGGCGAAGAAGACGACTGGGACATTCTAAGAGACTTCAACCAGTTGTCGTCCGGGAATCGCCGAGCCTGGAATGCCATGTTCGGCATTGCCCGATCCATCAACGCCGCAAATGCCGACGAAAAGTTTTTCGAGATTCAAGGAAAGGATGATAATGGCGTCGACGATCCAAACCGAACCAACTATCTGAATATGGATCGGTTCATTGATTACATGCTGCTGCACATTTTTGCAGGTGTCGAAGATTGGCCGCACCACAATTGGCATGCCGGCTTCAATCGAGAGAATCCCGGACTGGGATTCGAGTTTCATACGTGGGATCAAGAAATCGCACTCGATCAATTGGTTCGAGACCGAACGGAGGCGGCGGACAGTGACTCTCCCGGAGAGCTGTACCAAGAATTACGTCAAAGCACTGAGTTTCGCCTCCGCGTTGCGGATCGAATCCAAACCCTATTCTTCAATGACGGACCACTCAACGTAGAAAACAACCAGTCGCGTTGGATGGCCCGCGTGAACCAAATTGACTCGGCCATCATCGGTGAATCGGCCCGCTGGGGCGACGCACGTGAGGGACAGCAAGTTGTCGCCTATTCTTCTCGCAGCCCATTACCCAGTGGTACGGGAGCAGTGCCTAGAGGAACCCAAACGATACCGCTCATCACTGTTGATCACTGGCGAGACAGCGTTACTTACGTCAATGAAACATTCTTTCCCGGTGCCTTTGACATCTTTTTGGATCGAATGCGACGAGACGATCTGCTGCCAAACACGGAAGCCCCGATTTTCGCAGTGAACGGACAGGAACAACACGGCGGCGAGCTACTCGATAGCGACACGCTCACCATCCAGGGCGGCGAGGCAATATTCTTCACTACGGATGGATCGGATCCAAGGCAGCCAGGTGGAAACGTTGGTGGCGAACGGTTCGTGTCACCACTGGTACTCACAGAATCCACAACGGTCAACGCTCGCGTGTTTGCAAATGGTAACTGGAGTCCACTTACAACTGCGACCTTTGTACCCAGTCGACAACGTGGTGATGTTAGCGGCGATGCGGTCGTTGATGACCAGGACATTGATGCACTGTTTGCCGCTATTGCATCAAATGTGGACGAAGATCGATTTGACCTTAATGGCGACAACGAGGTCAGCGCACCCGACGCGGACTTCTTGATTCAACGCATTCTTGGCACCCGCCGAGGTGACTTTGATCTCGACGGAACTATTGACTTCGCCGACTTTTTGACACTGTCGGCCAACTTTGGACAACAGTCGGACGCTCGCTGGTCAGATGGTGATGCCAATGGAGATGGCACAATTGACTTCGCCGACTTTCTCTTGGTTTCCCAGAACTTCGGCTAGACCCTACGCTAAAGGGATCTAGGTCTGAAAGTCGAGCACTCATCGCGCGCCGAGCAACCGTCGCTCCGGCGCCTGAACCTGAGCAGTATCGCCCAGGCTCAAGCAATGTCAGTCAGGCGACGAATCGCAAACGCGGCTAGCTACTTCAGCTTTAGGATTGCTTCGATTTCAACTGCAATCCCGCCGGGCAACGC
>CAYQMZ010000022.1:13094-15852 GCA_964418725.1 uncultured Pirellulaceae bacterium | reverse complement strand
GCTACTTCAGCTTTAGGATTGCTTCGATTTCAACTGCAATCCCGCCGGGCAACGCATTGGTACCAAGGGCGCTGCGTGTCCCGACGCCTTCGTCTTCTCCGAAGACAGCCTTGAACAACTCGCTGCAGCCATTGATCACTGCGGGTTGCTGGTCGAATTCATCGGTGCAACGTACAAGCCCCAAGATTTTGACGACCCGATCGATTTTGTCCAAGCTACCCAAGTGCGACTGCAAGGTTGCCAACATCGCTAGTCCCGTTTGCTTGGCGGCGTCATAGCCAGCCTGCTGATCCATGTCAGCACCGACACGTCCCTTGATCAACTGCCCATCCGATTGCAGAGGACCGTGGCCGGACATGTAGACCATGTCACCCACAACCAGAGCCGGTTTGTAAACCCCGACTGGTTTTGGCGCGGGAGGAAGTTCAACACCCAATTCAGCAAGTCGTGCATCGGCAGACATCGTCGGCAACTCCGTTAGGAATAATTCTTCTCTTGAGAAGCCGACTAACTTAGGCGACAAACAAAGAAGAATCTAGCCGACGTACGCGTCACAATTTCGAATGGCCGTGAGTTGTTTGCAGACCTTATTGACGGTCCGCTACGTCCATCAGACCCGCCGAAAGTCGATTTCTAAACCGACGTACGTAGGCGGCAGAACTTCCACAAAGTAGCAGAAACAGAAACGAAGAAGGTTCTGGGACGGCGGCCACTTGATTGTCGATCGCGAAACCATAGAAGACACCGTTCGCGTCGATTCCGTCTGAATAGTCAAACTGAATAAATGTCGTTGGGCTCGACAAGCTCAAAATCACATCTCCCTCGCCGTCGAATGACGCATTGGAAGTATTCAGCGTTACGGATGTCGAGTTGAACGAAATGCTAGAACTCGCAGCGATGACGGAAACGACGCCGTCCGTGGTAATGCTTGCCGCCGAATTCGAGTCGAAGTTCTCAATGAAGAAGCAGAGATTCGACACGGGCTGATCGAAAAAGAATTGTTGTGTGTCGCCGGCGTTCACATAACCAGTTCCCAAGAACAATCCATTCTCGGGCAGGTTCACAGTTACGTCCCACGTTCCAGTTGGCAAGTTGATACCAATGAACGGCGACGTAGAAGTGGTGACGGCCGTCCAGCCAATTCCGTCGAGGACCCCAGAAGCTGTTGTGGTCGTCATGCTGGTGGCCGTTCCAGGGATCAGTGCACCGAATAATGACGATGCGGAACAGGCAACAATAAACAACGATGCAAGCAGAGTTCTCATGGTGGTCCGTGTCCGTTGGGTGAGCAATCAACAGAGACGGATTCAAACGGTGTGCCGTGAGAAATCCCCGGGAAAACGAATGCTCCGTGTTGAGAAATCTGAACTAACGCTTTGATCCCGTCAACAATTCGAAACACGGGCAAACTCGGTCTCCAGGTACCGAATCGATTGGCCAGATTGGCCTGCCAGAGTCCACGCCAGCGACGCTTAAGCCTCTCAAGCAGATTCCTGCAGCAATCGGGCCGCATGTTCGGTGAGGTCTTGCAGCGAGAAAGGCTTTCGCACGAATAGTGTATTCGCATCCTGCAGACACTCGTGCGTTGGCAATCCGGATATAACGATTGCAGCGATTTCCGAGTCTTCGCTGAGGCGAATTTCCTGCAGAGCTTGCCAGCCATCTTTTTGAGGCATGTCGACATCGACGATCAGCAACTCGTACGGTCGATCCTGTCGGAATCGCTCGACAAGTTGGTGTCCATCCTGAACTGTGTGGACATCAAAACCGGCCGACATCAGCAAGCGACTTAATGCCTTGCGAACTGTCTCGTCATCGTCAGCTAACAGAATGCGCCCGCTGCCTCGCACAAGCTTACGCGAGGGGGTGAACGTCTCTGGTCGTCTGGCTTCCGACAAAGGCAGCGCGATCTTGAATTCAGTTCCTTCACCCAACTTTGACTGTGCAACCACCACACCACCGTGATCCTTGATGATGCCGTGGACAATAGACAATCCCAATCCCGTTCCTTTACCTCGAGGCTTTTCCGTATAGAACGGCTCAAAAATGCGATCCAACGTGGCTGCCGTCATACCGGGTCCGCTATCGGCAAAATGAATACGCACCGTGTCGTCCGCGTGCTCGACCGACATCGTGATTTTTCCGCCACCCGGCATCGCATCGCGTGCATTGACAGCCAAGTTCAAGATAACTTGCTGTATTTGGCTCTGATCCGCGTCGCAATAAAGTGGCTCTGCGCAAACTCGCGATTGGAAGTCGATCGTCGCAGGCAGAGTTCTGCGCAAGATTTTCTCGGCATCTCGAATCGCCTGACAGATATCGATTGCTTGCTTTTCGGAAGAAGCCTTGCCGCCAAACATCAGCATTGAATTCGTTAGCCCGGCAGCTTGATTGGTAACCGTAAGTAGCTCCTCTAATAGCGCATCTTTTTCAAGGCAGCAATCACTCATCAGTGCCAATTCGGCGTTACCACTGATCGCCAACAGTGAGTTGTTGAAGTCATGCGCCACTCCCGTCGCGAGCGTTCCGAGGGCATCCATCTTTTGCATGTGCTGCAACTGCCCCTGCAATTCGGATCGCTCGCTCTCGGCAATTTCGCGATGGCGAATCTCATCCCACAACTCTCGAGTGCGATCTGCCACCCGCGACTCCAAATAGAGCTTTTCACGCTTGACTCGTCGAAAGTACAGCAGTCCCAACGCTAAGCAAGAACAGACAGCCACAACCAACCCATTTTGGGTCGCAATTCTCACCCAAG
>CAYQMZ010000022.1:0-13055 GCA_964418725.1 uncultured Pirellulaceae bacterium | reverse complement strand
ACGATCAGTTCTTGCCGCACTACAATCGACGGCAACATGTCGCGATCGTAAGCCAATACCTCAAAGTGGTAGATTCCAACCTGTTGTGGGACGTCAATCGTGACGCTATTCCTAGTCCCTTCATTCCACCGTCCGGATGAACCATCTGCGCCATTGAGTCTGTATCGATAGATCGTCCCATCTAGACGATTCTTTAGACTCACGGCATGAAAGCGAAAGTCAACGCTCTTGGTGTCCGTGGTAACGGAGATGCCGTTGCCGTCTAACTTGACCAGTTCATCTGTACTTACTTCGTCCAACACTACGTAGGGTTTACGCAGCCCTCGGCGATAAATCCATAAGCCAGATTCACCAGCAAGCCAGATTTGCTGCCCATCCGGTGCAACGGAGTAGACGTTGCCTTGCCCCAAACCATCCGCGCCGACCAGATGCTGCACGATATTGCGTTTCGTCGAGACTCGATTGACGCCGGCAACTGATCCCGTCCAGACTTCATCGCCCCATCGACGGATGAACCACGCGACGTGATTCTTGAGCAATCCATCGGTGGCCTTCCACTTGTTCAGGACATTTCCATTAGCAAGTTGTTGAAGTCCAGCGAGCGTCCCAACCCAGAGCGTGTCGTCACGACCATACATCAAAGCGGTCGTCATATTAGAAGCAAGGTTCTCGTGCTCGTGATGGTGAACAACCAAGTCTCCGTTGGAGTTCAGAACGAACACCCCCATCAATGTGCCAATCGCCAAATCGCCGGAAGAAGAAGCGGCGAGGCGTTGGATGTCGGCCTCTAAAGGACAACCGGGAATTTTCACCAACCGAGTCTTGCCATCCTCAACGCAATAGAGATGACGCGATGTTGCGATCCACACCCGCTGCAATGGATCTCTGACAATTGCCATCACCTCAAAAACCGACGTGTGAGGCAGATCATGCTTTTGCCAAACTCCGTCCTTCAGCCGATAGACGCCATGATATTTGGTACCGACCCAAGCGATTCCATCCGCAACATGAAGCTCGGTAATAAAAACAGGATGCGTCTGGTCATCACTCGCTGCTACGGCAGAAGTCAGATCAAAAGTCTCCGACGCGAACGTGTCTTTATCGAAGCGTACGACGTGACTTCGCTGTCGATCCCAGTCGGTCCCCTCAGCCTCCGAAACGAACCATAAATCCTGCCCGACAGATTGAACCAACGAACACGTACCGGCCCGTGCCAACTGCAGTCCCAAATCCGTTCGCCGTAGTGCGCCGTTTTCTAGCCCTAACCAGAGTTGTGAATCCCCATCCAGAATTACTGCTTCACACAGTTCCTGCTGTAGTGTCTCTAACTTGCCATCTGGCGTAATCTTCAGTTCACCATCAAACGCTGCGATGTACATTGTTCCGTCTGCGGCTTCCGCAAACGAGCGTGCATAACGGACTCGCTCGGTAGGGTGTTTTCGAACCAACTGAAACTGATCATCAGCGTCGAACTTGTACAGCGAACTATTCGTCCCCACCCAAAGGATTCCGTCCTGCGCGACGTGCAGGCTTATGATGCGTGGATCCCCTAGTCCCGTCGTGTGGTCGAATAGCCTGTAATTGACGCCGTCAAAAAGAACGAGTCCATACTGCGTTCCAATCCACGTCGCCTCGCGACGATCATCAGCAGCCACAGCCGTCACAAAGCGATGAGGTAATCCATGCAGCGTGGACTGAAATCGAAGTCGCAATTCGTCCCAAAGGAACAGGCCGTTTCGTGTGCCAATGCAAATTTGTCCGTTGTGCGTTTTCCCGACGCACGTGGCTAACTGCCCATCCAACATGGGGAGTGTTGTTAACTTCCCTCGCTTCAAATAGCCAACTTGCTGCTCTCCGGCAAACCAAAGTCGCTCGGTAGCTTCGTCGAAATGCAAATCGTTGACATCGTCAACCAACTCCGTTGAAAAGACCTGCAGTTGTGTTCCGTCGAAACGCGCAATCGAGGATTCAGTACCAATCCACAGCGATCCCATTTTATCCTGTGCGAGTGACGTAATACGGCTTTCGGGCAGGCCGTTCAGTGTCGTCATTTCGTAGTAGTTCGAACCAACCTCTTTCGACAATTGCTCATGGTGGCCGGGGGTCCCGGCCGTCGTTAATTCAAAATCAGCCAGCGACCTGACAAGAAACTTCTGATTCTCAATAAGGATATTGTCATTGTTCGTTCGCCCGGCTTGGACTGTCACTTCTGCAGTTTCGGCGCCACGTACCGAGCGCCGATAAGTTCCAACAGGCAGATCGATTTTGTACGTTCCGCCAGCTTTGGTGCGTAGCCGAAAAACCAACAGCGGATTTTCGACTGCTTCAAAGTCAACCAGTAACGTGCCGACGTCGTGATGGCTCGTCGTAGTTGTCCGTCCCACAAGCCGACCTGTCGGCAATGCATTGATGACCAAGTCACCTCGGCGATCGACATGAATGTTCTTGGAGATTTCAGGCGACCAGAAGAGTGCCGTAAACGATCCGTCTGCGTCCTTGTCGTTGAGCGTCACCGAAAATGCAGCAGTGCGTGGCGCGTCGAAATCCCGCATGCCAGACAGCGCCAAATCGTAGCGCAACTCAACAACGTACCCATCCTTCGTTCGCTTGAGACGCCTTACAGGCACCGGCAATCTCACGAGTCCCGTATCACCTGGTCGCTGGTCCGAAAAATGATGAGGCAGCCCAACGAATGCCGTACAAGAGTCGTGCGTGTCCCAAGATGCGTGGCCAGGGCCAGCCTCCACATACGAATCATCTATGACTTTGATGGCCAGATGAAGACACTTGGTTTCTGCATCCAGACCGATTTGAAAACTGCCCTGACAATCGGCGGAGTTGACCAACGGATCACCGTACAGGTTCATCGCAAGCGGATAGACCGGAAGGTCTTCGGGCCAATCCGAAAGATCGCCGTCCGTCACAATGTTGCTTACCGGCGAAGTAACAACCAAGCTACCGTTGTGAGCAATCGAGTGCCGCAGGCCCAAGAATAGACAACTCAGCGCGAGAAGATATGCTCCAAGTCGCTTCCTACTTGAGTTCATCCGAACGCACTCCACATAACGTCAACAAGGACTTGGATCTGGGGCGAAATCGGCGGCCAATCAGTTGATTCGACCCTTCGTCTGCCTTCGGCCGACATTGCGATAATAGTGCAAGCGAGGATCCGTTTCCAATCCATGCAAGCACTAGAGCGGTATTTGCACGCTCCTGAGGCGAAACAAGGTCATTCCAGCCACTCTACTTTGACAAAGTAGGCTCCTCTAGACACACCGTCTTGATCCTCGATCCATGTCTGTAGCAGTCCACCTCCCTGCGTTAGTTGAAGGTGAAAAGTAGCCGCGTTGTCCTCTGGATCACACGTTTGCTCAATACTCTGCCCGCAGATTTTCAGCTTTGCTTTGGTCGCCCTCATTAGTGCCTTCGCGTCATCCGGAAATCGAGATAACTGGATTTTGTACTTCCCAGACCTCGCAACATGGATGGCCCAGAATCCGTTCGGCTCAATCGCAGCGTCCCCAAGCTGTGACTGTTTCCAAATGACGCGCCCAACCGTGGGATGCCAATCGCGAACGGTCAACAATGTCGGATTCTCGTCGAGCGAACCAACCTGAAAGCGAGCGTAGTCCGATCGATCTGGAAAGACGTCGCGAAAGTGTTCTTCATAACGTCCCCGTAGTTCGCGCACAACTTGAGGAAACTGAACAGCGACATTCGTTTTCTGACTCCTATCATTGCGGATCGAAAACAATTCGCCATCGACGAATCGCCACTGTTCCGTCAAGACTGCGAAGTGCGGAAAACGATCAGCCGGCGAGGAAGCAGCGTCAGGGGTCGGTTGATCGCCTTGCCTTTGTACGAATAGAGTTCGCTCAGGCCAGTCGGACGACGGTTGCTCAATTAGTGCTGTTAAGCTTCGACCATCAAACTGTGTACCTTTGGATTTCAAACCGCACCAGTCGACGAACGTTGGAAGCCAGTCGCGGCATGACGTCAATTCTTCAATTCGGCCGCCGTTGCGAAGCTGACGACGTTTCAACCTAGCGGGCCATCGCACGAAACAGGCCACCCGATGTCCGCCTTCAAACACAGAGCCTTTCTTGCCACGCATCCCAGCGTTGAAGCCCAACAAGGGATTGGCTCCTGTTCCGCTTTTCCCAACTCCGGCCGCGCTCCCATTGTCACCCATGAAGACCACGATCGTATTTTCATGTAAATCTCGGTGATGCAGGAACTCCATCAGCCGACCTAAGTTCTCGTCAAAGTTGACAATCTGTCCGAAGAACTTCGATCTCACTTCGCCGTGCCCAGCAGCACGAAACGGCGCCGAGTACTTTTCGGCGACGGTGTGAGGACCATGCATCGCGTTCAGCGGAAGGTAGACGAAGAAAGGACGGTCATCGGCCTGGGCAATAAACTCCTGGCACTCACGAAAGAAAACGTCTGTGCAGTAACCGTTGATTTCCTCCGGCTCGCCGTTGCGGTAGTACGTGTCGTCAAAATAGTCATTGCCAATTGGGTTACCGATTTCGTCGATACCGCCAGCCAAGTGTCGAACAACGGTTTGAAATCCGCGAAACCGCGGGGCGTAAGGCCAGGTATCACCGAGATGCCATTTACCAAACATCGCAGTGCGGTATCCAGATGCCTCAAACAAATCGGCCATTGTGACTTCGGAGGCCTTCAAGAGCTGGCGGCCCTGCGTCACGGTCCAGGCACCGACTCGCGTCGAATACCTGCCCGTCATCAAAGCTGCGCGGGTTGGCGTACACACGGGATCGACATGGTAATCCTCTAGGCGAACGCTTTCGGCAGCCAACCGATCTAGGTTCGGCGTCTTTAGCCAGGGATTGCCGTGACAAGACATGTCTCCATAGCCCTGATCGTCCGTCACGATCAAAATCACATTCGGTCGTCGGCCTTCGCCCAATGTGCTTCCGACGAAACCGAGCAATAGGCTTGCGAGCAGAAGTAACCAAGATCGCGTCATCCTAGCTCCGTGGCTGACAAACAATTGAGTGCGAGACGCTGAAATTGGAAAACCCGATTCCATACGAAAAAAGCCTCTCATTCCGGATGATCTGTCCGAAATGCGAGGCTCTTATTCTACTGAGTCGCCAATGCGGCAGTTAACCGCGTCTGCGTCGCGCCATTCCCAATACGCAGATTCCTGCCAGCGCCGAGTACAAACCGGTCGGCTCTGGAACAGATGCCGCAGCACCGGCGGTTTGCCCGAAGTTAGCAGACAAAACAAGAAAGTCGGGGAAGCCAATCGTGCCATCCAGATCGATATCGCCGTTGGCATAAACGCCAGCTAAATCTGCGTTACCGAAGTTGGTCGACAAGATCAGGAAGTCGGGAAAGGCAACTTCGCCGTCCAAATTCAAGTCACCAGCAAGAGTACCCGCAGCTTCCAACGTGCCGGCCAACGTTTCCGCCGTAGCACAAGCGACATCGTCCGTCGTAACACTACCGTCTCCGTTGCAATCCAAAGGATCAGATGGGGCACCGGCGAGTGAGCGAATGATGAGGTTGTCGAAAACGCCGAAGCTTAGATCTTCTGCGTTCGAGACCGAAGAGAACAAGTCAGCGAATAGGACCGCTACGTTGCCTGAAAGGTCAACGGCAGTCTCGCCATTGCTGTTGTCGATGGTTCCAATCTCAACCGAATTTCCTGTCTCGGCATCAGCGATCGAAAACGTCGCGATTCCAGGCTCGCTCGAATCTCCTGCAGTGCCGACAGCCATCGTATCAACCGTCGCGGTAATGGTCATCCATCGGAAGCCACCCGCACCATCGCTCGTGACTCCATTCAAGAACTGATTGGGAACTGCGACTTCCAAATCTACGGAGGGAAAAGCTTCAACGAACACATCGTCGGTGTTGTTCAGCGACGGTACCGCGTATTGCTCAGTGTCTAGCTCTTGTCGCTCGAGATTCTTGTACAGAATGTAATCGCGGCTGGAGTCGCCATCTGTGTCGTAAATGAACGACGCACCATTCAGTCCACCGAATTCTCCGTCGTGCCCAACAGCCAGTCCGCCAAACTCGGTCGTACCAGCCGTTCCTGCGGGGAAGTTGTAGTTCAACCAGGCATCGACCTGTGCTTCATAGCGATCGGTCAACTCAACCTCATTGGCAACGACGGCAACCGCTGCGGCGACTCCGTCGAACAAGTTCGCCTCAAGCTTGAGACCGGTATTCGAGCTACCGCTGGTCTCGCCAGAGTTAGGAGCTTCTGGAATGTCGTCGAACTCGGAATAGTCGTAGCCGAACGTGGAACGCACATCTTCTGTTTCAGAGAGCACAATAAAGCCGTCGTCCGAATCGAAGCTGGACTGAAACAGAACGTCCTGAGCTCCAACACTGAAGGACAGAAGACAAGTCAAAAGAACTGGCAGAAAACGAAGTCGCATGCCAACCTCAAAAAAAAACTGGGTGATGGAACGAGATGAGAGGGAGGACAGTCGCTCGATTGTATCTGGATGCAGACCGAATGGTAGGCAATGCTCCGTTTTGTCACAGTTCCTTAACCTGCCAGCCGTCTCGGTAATCCCGTCGCAGCAGAGCGTTCGCTTGCTGCGAGTCGCACCTCAATGCCTTTGAATCCCAATGCACAGGCTTGCCTGTCCGCACGGCCACGTTGCCCAACAACACGGTTTCTGAAAGGGGCCCTGAGTAGGAAAAAGGACATGAAGTTTTTCCTTTACCTTTGATCGCGTCGGTCCATTGGGTGTAGTGATTGTCCGCCGGTGCTGCGTCAATCTTCGTTTCGTTGAAGTCGGATTCGGGAAGTAGCTTGGGAGGATTAAAGTAGTCCACCAAGAGCTGGCCCTTGTCGCCAATGAACAAGATTCCGTTTTCCAGAATCTTCTCTTCAGGGCGAATCGCGAACAGTTCTCGCGGCGGCAATTTCGCACCGTCGTACCAAGTCATCGGCAATGCGCCGTCAGTCCACTTCGTTCCTGGGAAGGTGTATTTCAAGATACTCCAGGCAGGGCCGGTTTCCTTGTTGGGCACCTTGCCAGTAGGCACGATGGTGGTTGGCGGCCCGAGTTCTAGTGCGCTAATGACAGGGTCCATCCCGTGACATCCCATGTCGCCCAGCGCACCGGTGCCAAAGTCCCAGAACGCTCGCCAGTGAAACGGGTGATAACCATCTGCAAAAGGACGCTCTGGTGCAACGCCCAACCAATTATCCCAGTGCAAACTCCCTGGAACTGGCTTTTCCGGACCACGATCTTTGTCCTGCGTCCAGAATCCAACGGGGCGATCCGTCCACACGTGAACGTCAGAGACTTTCCCAATCGCATTGCTTTGAATCAGCTCCACCGCGGTCTTGAAGAACGTGTTGGAGTGATGCTGAATTCCCATCTGCGTCACGGCACCATAACGCTTCGCAGCATTGGTCAACTGTCGGGCTTCGTAAACCGAATGCGTCATCGGCTTCTGTGTATACGTATGCTTGCCCGCCTGCAGCGCACTCATCGTAACCGGCGCGTGCATGTGGTCAGGAATAGAAACGGTCACCGCATCAATGTCGCTTTGCTCCAACATCTTTCGCCAATCGGTATAGCGTTTGGCCTTCGGGAACTTTTCCCCAGCCTTGGCGAGACTGGCTTCGTCCACGTCGCAAATCGCCACGATTTGGTTACCAACCGACGTCTCGTGCATGTCCGACCAGCCCTTTCCGTTCACGCCAACACAAGCGATATGTACTTCGCTGCTGGCGGCCGCATGACTGCTCCGAGGCGACACGGCAGCCAATCCCAAACCTACGGTGGCAATAGAAAAGGTACGACGACTGATTCTCTTTGACATTTGGAAACCTCGTTATGGTTGTCGTTTGTCACTGCCGATGGGCAGCTTGCTGGCGTGAGAGACCTAGTTTGAATCCTGCGTTCACTTCATTGCTTTCGCGACCCGTTCTGCTTCGCGGAAGACTCGCATCAAGTTATCGCCCATGATCTTTCTGATCGTGTCCGCGGAATGTCCGCGATTTAGCAACTCTTGCGTGAGCAGCGGATAAGTGGACACATCCTCTAACTGTGCGGGTACAGTACCGATCCCGTCATAGTCCGATCCAATTCCAACGTGTTCGACGCCGCAGTGTTTGACGAGATGTTCGATGTGATCCACAACGTCATGGATTGAACCGGCAGGAATAGGATGCTTCTTTTCCCATGCGGCCACCAGTTCGTCCACCTCTGCTTTTGATTTCCCGGCTTGCTCCCACACCAACTTTTGTTTGTCTCGCTTTGCACGACGGTCAGCCGCTTCAGGGACGACGAATCCGGAGTAGAAATTGACCATGATCACGCCACCGTTCTTCCGAACCAACGGCAAGATATCATCGGGCACGTTACGTGGATGGTTGCCAATCGCGCGTGCTGACGAATGCGAATAGATTACCGGCGCCTTCGCGATCCGAAAGACGTCACGCATCGTATCGTCAGCGACATGCGACAGATCAACCAACATCCCAAGACGGTTCATCTCCAAGACGATTTCTTCACCGAACTTCGTCAGCCCACCATGCTTGGCGTCGTCGGTCGCCGAATCCGCCCAATCCAGTGTCGCCGAATGAGTGAGCGTCATGTAGCGAGCTCCTAGGTCGTACAGTCTGCGCAGCACGTTAATCGAATTCTCGATGGAGTGCCCGCCCTCCATACCGATCATCGAGGCAATCTTGCCTTTCGCGACCGCCTTTTCAATATCATCGGTCGTGAGACATAGCTCGAAGACATCTGGGTAGTGCTTCACCATCTCATGCACGAACTCAATTTGCTCCAACGTTGCCTGCAGTGACTCGCCACGCAATCGTGTGCTGGCTGGCACGTACACGGACCAAAACTGAGCCTTCACACCGCCTTCACGCAGTCGATCAATGTCTGTGTGCAAGTCGGGTTGCGATTCAGCAATATCCTTCTTCGTGAAGTTGGGTGTGCCAAGATTCCTAAAGGCCCAAGGAAGATCGTTGTGTCCGTCCACCAACATGCACGACGCATGAACTTGCTTTCCTTCATCGGTCAGATTGACGGGCGTGCGATCTTCAGCGACCAAGATCGATGCGCAAAAAACAGTCGCTGCTATTGGCAAATTTAGTTTTCCGAATGTCATCGGTCCCTCAATTGGTTTGAAGCTTCGGTGTGCGAACTGCTCAAGACATGTCCGACGATTTCGTTTGGTCGTTTTCAACTAGTCATACAACAAGAATGCCGAACGACGCTCAACGAACTCTCGTTGGTCATCGCGCATTCGCGTCAGGAGCCCATCGATCGATTGGTTTGACTTGATGGCATCCAACGTGGATTGACTGGCGAGCAATCGCATTGACTTGCCAATCTGCCATTGGTCTTCATAGAGCTTCCACAACACACTGGCGAAGGTGAATCCAAGCTGTGCCGTATCTACGCCTTCTCGATTTGTAATCGAGATTTGCACTCCACCGCATTGCTCTCCGGCAAACTTGCTGGCATCAGGCGTAAAGTCGCGCGGCGTAAATCGAATGCCACGGATCTCGGACGCGTTCAGTGCACTCGCAAATTCATTACTGGATATCCACGGAGCACCAACAATCTCAAACGGCGTATCCGTGCCTCTTCCGACGGACAGATTGGTTGTTTCCCATACACCAATTGCCGGGTAGAGGATGGCTTCATTCAGGTTCCGCATGTTCGGCGACGGGTTGATCCAAGTTAAACCCGTCTGGTCAAAATACTGTGAACGCTGCCAGCCGCTGCAAGGGACGACGTCTAGTTGCAAGTCGCTTAGGCCCATCTCTTCCTTAAACATCTTGGCCAATTCACCAATGGTCATCGCATGTTGTATCGGCAAGCGATGAAAGCCAACGAATGATTCTTTTCCTGTATCCAACATCGGTCCGCCAATCTTCACGCCGCCAATTGGATTCGGACGATCAAGCACGACGAAACGTTTCCCAGCTTCTTCAGCAGCCTGCATCGCCAATCCCATCGTCGAGATATAGGTGTAGTAGCGGCAGCCGATATCTTGAATGTCAAAGATCAGGGTATCGACATTCGAAAGTTGCGTTGCAGTCGGCTTGCGAGTCTTCCCATAAAGCGAAAAGACCTTGAGCCCCGTGTCTGAATTGACGTCGTCGGCAATCAAACTTTGGTCCAGCTTGCCAGCCAAACCATGCTCGGGACTGAACAACGCAACCAAGTTGGCGTTGTCCGCGTCGTTTAAGAGGTTAATGGTCGGAGTCCCATCGGCAGCAACACCAGTCTGATTTGTGATCAACCCAAGCCGCTGTCCTTTAAGGCTTTCGAAACCGTCTTCCCGGAGCCGATCGATTCCAGTCTTCACACGAGAGGCAACAACCTTGCTCTCCTTTTGTTGGCCCCCGTCCCCCAATAGTTCATCGTCGATCGATGCCACGGCAAGCGTTGCAATCTGACCAGCCACTCGATTGACGTAGCCCTTACCATTGGGGTGAACTCGGTTGCTAAGCATGATGAAGAACAGGTCCAGTTCGGGATCGATCCACAGAACCGTGCCCGTAAATCCGCCGTGCCCGTAAGCTCGAGACGACATGTTCTCAGCTCGATTGGACGAGTAACCAGTGAGTTTGTCCCAGCCCAAGCCTCGAATGCTGACCTTCTTGCCTTCGACAATCTTGTACTCTCGTGTCATCATCTCGACAGTAGCTTTGGACAAAATGCGTTTTCCGTTGTAGTAGCCTCCGTTCAACATCATCTGCGCGTAAACCGCGATGTCGTCGGCTGTCGAGAACAGACCGGCATGCCCGGCCACGCCGTCCATTAGGTACGCTCGCGGATCGTGGACTTCACCCTGCATCCAACGGTCCTCTCTTTTCTCAGTCGTCGCGGCACGCGAACGAAGAGCATCGCTGGGCAGGTAACCGGTCTCCGTCATCCCCAACGGCTCAAAGATATTTTGCTTACTGAACTCAGCAACCGTCTGACCGCTGGCTCGTTCGATCAGATCATCCAGCAAGATGAAGCCCACATCGGAGTACACAAAGCTCGTCCCCGGGTCGTACTTCGTATCCAGCTTGTAGATGTTTTCAAAAGCAACCTTCCGGCCAAGCTTGTAGTCCTTAATTGAGTTATCTGGGATGAAGCCAGCCTGATGCGTCATCGCTTGAAATAACGTGACGTTCTTCTTGCCCGAGTTCGCAAACTCAGGGATGTAAGTCGACACCTTATCCCTTACGCGCAACTTTCCTTGCTCCACCAGCATCATCACACTAGTCGCCGTCGCGACGGGCTTCGTGATACTTGCCATGTCGAAGACCGTATCGGTTTCCATGGGCCACTTTTCCGGCTGCAAGCGACGATGCCCAAATGCGCGATGATAGACGAGCTTGCCGTGACGCCCGACCGCGATCACACAACCCGGAAAGCGTTTGTCGGCGATCGCCTTTTGCACAAGCGATTCGATTCCGGCCAGTCTTTCGCTGCGCATCCCTACGACTTCAGGCTTAGCCGCAGGCAAACCTCCATAGAGTTCACTCGCGAATAGGATGCTCGCGGCAAGAACGATCGCCAGCTTGCAGCGATACCGAACGTCTGAGTTATTGACTATCATTGGATGTGGTGATCTCAAAGTGATCCGGCATTGGTAGCAGCCCGTCGCAATTCCTCACGACGCTGCACTCGGCCAGTGTATTCTTTCTTCAAACGTGTTCACAACTAGTGAGTTTGCCTTGCTCGATCGATTAACAACCGAACAACGGAACCCGGCTTCCGAACACGTCGACCAGATGGACTCGCTTGCCATCGTCCGTACCATCAACGCCGAAGATCAGCGGATCGCCGACGCGGTGGCTGCCGAAGCCGAACCCATCGCTCAAGCGGTCGACTTCGTTGTCACAGCTTTGCGCGAAGGAGGTCGATTGATCTACATGGGTGCAGGAACGTCGGGGCGCCTTGGCGTTTTAGATGCAAGCGAATGCCCGCCAACTTTCAACACTAATCCGGAGCAAGTAGTCGGATTGATCGCAGGCGGCCACGGTGCCTTAGTACGATCGGTTGAGGGGGCAGAGGACTTTCCGGAATACGGTGCACGCGATCTAGAGGAAATACAACTGCAAGCGAAAGACGTGGTGATCGGTATCGCCACAAGCGGTCGCACACCGTACGTCATCGGTGGCCTTCGCTACGCGCAATCCATAGGCTGCCACACCGTGGGCCTCGCTTGCAACACAGACTCACCGTTGGAGGAAGTATCGGAGGTCATGATCTGCCCGATTGTGGGCCCCGAAATTGTCAGTGGCTCGACGCGTATGAAAGCTGGAACCGCGACCAAACTGGTTCTGAACTCGATTACGACAGCCGCCATGATCCGATTGGGCAAGACCTTCGGCAACCTGATGGTGGACTTGCGAGCGACGAACAGCAAACTGAGAGACCGGTCGCGGCGAATCGTTCAAATGCTGACGGATGTCGATGAATCGACTGCTCAGCAACTCTTGGATGATTGCGATGGCGAATTGAAAACCGCCATCGTTGCCCATAGCCGAAACGTCGATGCGTCCGAAGCCAGAAAGCTGCTCGAGCAAGCTAACCAGCAACTCCGCCAGGCAATTCAAACCGGCGAGACGCCGTAATGCGAGTCGTTGCGGGTTGTGACGGTGGAGGCACGAAGTGCGCGGTGCGAGTTGCGAAGCTCGACGCCAATGGCGCGACGATCGCAGAAGTGGATGGCATTGCAGGTGGCGCTAACGTTTGCACAAATCAAGAAGTCGCGATCCAAAACATCGTGCTGGCCGTTCAATCGGCTCTCACAGAACTTGGCCTTCCGCCGGATTCCACGGTCGATAGTTTCGTCGCCGCCTTAGCCGGATCGACGCGTGTCCCGCACGAACCATTGATCGAGCGTCTCCGTCAACAGCTTCGAATTGAAAGGACCTCGATCGTGCCCGATGTAGCCGTCCTGTTCGCCGCTGCCGAAGTATCCGCTCCAGCAATTGCGACAATCGTCGGTACAGGCTCGATCGCCTGGCTGCAAACATCCTCTAACCAAGTTTTTCGTGCCGGCGGAGATGGTCCACCAGACGGAGATCT
>CAYQMZ010000021.1:0-25339 GCA_964418725.1 uncultured Pirellulaceae bacterium | reverse complement strand
AATCCGTCCGGCGATCTTGTATTCAGCTCGTGACGCAGCCTTCAATCGCTTAACCAGCGTTCCACCTTCCAGGTTTGCTAAGACCTTGTTCAACTCGTCGGCCACTTTTTCAAATTCATTCAGCAAGTCTCGTTGCTCTGTTACGGCCTCATCCATTTTCTGCCCGGCAGGACATGCACCGCCGGACTTTGCCTTGCCCAACAGCGTTGTGGCGGGCAGCGTCAGCCGAGGTGCTCCCGACGACGACTTCTGCTGCTCTTCGTTTTCGTCCGCAGGATCCTGAGGCTGCTGACTGGATTCCATGTCGGCGATCGATGGAATCGCAGGCTTTGGCTTATCGTCATCGGATTTGCCGCCGCCTCCTTTTGCTGTGGCTCGATTTTGTCCGACATTGGGTCCCGCCTTTGATTTCGGCTCGCTGCCCTCTTTAGCCTCACCCGCTTCTGACTGTGCAACTCTGTTTTGGCCGGACTCACCGGTGGACTGTCCGTTTGATGGTTTCCCCTGGGAGGCCACTTGTTCGGCTTTCGCTGCTTCCTTCAAAAGACCGGCAACCGATGGCATCCGATTGTTCGAAATGTCTTTCAAGATCTGCAGCATTTCGGCCCATTTCTCGAGGTGCCCGACGCCGAACTCATCATTCCTCGACGCTTGCTTGACGAGGTCTTCGCCCATAGAGACGAGACGATTCAGTCGACGCCCATTGGCTCGTTCGCCCGATGCCTGACGTTCGATTTCACGTCGTGTATTTGGGTTATTGAGTTCAGCCGTTGTCATTTGCTGCATCTTGCGATTCGTTTCGTACAACTGCAGTTCTTTGTCTCGCACTTCCAACGAATGCCGATGCCATTTGCTGAGCTGATCCGTGAGCCAGATTGCGTGATCCTCCGGCGAGAGCACGTACATCACGTATGCCGGCGAGTAAGATCGCTCGCGGTCCGGAAGGTAGTCTTCAACGAACATCCGAACTTGAAGCGGCTGAGGCTTGATGCCGTTCGACTCTGCCGAGAACGTACCGATCATTTCGACCGTCTCGCTGGTTGGGCTTCCGGCACCCAAGAGCTTTTCGCCCTTGGCGGGGTTCGGATTCATGGGGCCCTCGAAGCCTCGCCACTCAATGCCAACATGCTTTACACCGAAATCGTCGAATCCTCGCAGGTCAAATTTCAGCGTTTCCGTTTCAAGTACGACTTGCCTTCGCGAGAGCCCCTGACAGACGATCGACGGTGCCTCATCATCACGACTGCGCAATTTCAGCTCGAAAGGTTTCGCGCCATCAAGTCCGTATTCATCCTGCCAATCAATCGCCAACGTTTGGTCATCGTCGATCGATTTCCAAGCACTCGTAAATTGCGTGCCCTTTGGCGTGACCACTTCACCACCAACATTGGCCGCAAGTAGATCGCGACTGGCGGCCGCAATGATTTGTGCTTGGCTGCCTTTGACGAACGTCCCGGAACCACCTCGAACGTCCTTTTCAACCACGCCATCTCGCTGCAAGTATTCCGGCAGTTTGACGTGAGCCATAACCTCGGTGAGCTCCGGACGTAGTTTGGGTTCAATCTCAACCTTCTGTTTGAAATCGCCCACGGCCAGGGTCATCGATGTACCGCTGAGTTGAGGCGGACAAAGGAATTTGTATTCCTCTGATTCGTTTCGCTGACTCTCGAGAGGATCCCCCGAGCCAACTTTGATCGTCGCTTTCTCTGGCTGCCAAACGGTGTCTTCGGCAAGCTTCAGATCAACTTCAAACGCTTCGCCATGAGGAACAAACTGACGTTCATCTTGTGGATCAATTTTGGTGAACGTATAGCGAGGCACGTCGCGCCACGGCGTTAAATATCGGACCCAGGCGTTTCCCGCCGCGGCCGGCGACAGCAACGTCAACACTATCGCGAGAGCAACGCCAACTCCGGCAGCCAACGACCACATCTTATGACGCGGGTTTGGGACGGAATTGGAAAGATCGCGTGATTGCGCCACTTCGGAGACTTGTGAGACGGCGGCTTCGCACAACTCTCGCGACCGAGCTTGCTCCTCGTCGCTACGAACAAGTTCGATGATTCCCAGTAACTGGTCCCCAATCGCGGGATGCTTGTGTCGCAACAGCATGGCAAGTTGCTCAAGCCGACGATTCTTCCAAATCCATCGGTATGCCGCCCACGGGATCGCGCAACAAATGAACACCGCGGCGAGCAACACCAGCCCGCGCATTTGCGAAGGCGTGTCCCACAATCGGTCAGAGACATATACGACAACGAACGCGGCGAGGATGCCGAACAGAGCAATCCCTATCGCCTCGATCGATTTGATCGTCCAGACACGCTTTCGAAATTCGAGCAGCTTTGACCTTAAGGCGGTAGGCAACTCGAGCCGAGTCTTTTTGTCAATTTGCATGGAATCGTCCTTAGTGGGGTAAGCTTCCAGCTTGCCGAAGGCGTCCGAGCCTTGCGTTGATTTGCTGTGCAAGCCGGAAGCTCACGCCACGAAATGACTAACTCAGATTAGCCCTCCAGCTTTCCTTCCAACCCAAAACGCACCCAACAGAAAGATCATCGAGCCAACAACCATCGGATGGCTCCATAAGCTCGTTCGCCGAATTGCAACCGGAGGATCTGGCAGCGTTGCCACCGCGCGTAGGACTTCTTCCAAGTCATCGGGGTCAAGTACCTTACCGTTGCTGACCCGAGCAATCTCTTCCAGGACTTCAGGCCTCGCCGGTTTGCCTACCCGTTCAATCGCGTCGCCTTGCACGAAAAAGGAGGCATCCAAAGACGCGTTGGTTTGCTTACAGAAGAGCGTCACTTCGTGTTTGCCAGACTCTTTGGTCGTGTAGCGCCCTCGGAAAACGCCCCATTCGTCTTCACTGGATGGACTGAAGCGGACCGTTTCAATTTTGCCGGACGGTGCCGTTACCCGCGCCGTGACTTCGCCCTTGGTCAACGGTTCGCCACTTTGTTCCATCACGTTCGCGTGCATGGAAAGCGTCTGGCCAAGCTGCGGTTGGTCGGGCGAATAATGAAATCGCATGGTCTCGCCCTTTGCCATGTTGCGCTGATAAGCCATCCAACGAACGACTTGGCCCCAAAAACGATAGTGGTACTTGTCTTCGACGCCTTCACGCCACCGCCATGCTCCATCGGTGCCCATAAACAGCACCTTGCCGGCGCCGAAGGTTCTGGCAACCAACAGCGGAAGCCTTCCGTTCTCATTGACGATGTCTTGATGAACGGCCAGAACTTCGCAGCCTGCGCGTGCTCGAAGAATGGGCGCGTACCACTGAAACCCAGGTAGGTTTTCCCAGACCGACATGTTGTCGTCTTGAGTGTCGGCAAGCTTTGTCAGCAGACTCCGTCGTCCCAATTCGGTCAGTTCAAAATGACCGGGCTGACGCGACCCCCAACCATCGGGCTGGGCTTCGTCCAAGACGACGGGGTAAAGCTCATTCAGTTCCGTTTCCATCAACGTGTGTTGTCGTCCCTGCCACCCTGGAATGAAGACAAGCCCACTGGCCTGAAACTCCACTAGCCCGCGTAGCAGTCGACATTGCTCTTCGGTTAGCTGGTTTCCGTCGAGTCCCACGTCACCTAAGAAAACGACGTCGTATTCAGATAGTTCTTCTAACCCCGCCGGAAACTCGCTGATGTAGTCGGCGTTGCCGCCACCCACTCCCTTCAGTCGCGGATGAAACAACAGGCATGACACTTCAACACCCGGATCACGCGACAACGCGTTGCGAAGATACCGATACTCCCAGCGCGGGTATGATTCAACGACAAGGACGCGCAGACTCTCGCTTCGAATCGAAATGGGAGCAGCCAGAGAGTTGTTCGTGTGCAGCGTTTCGTCGCCGTGCAGCGGCACGTCGACTTCTAGGTTGTAATCACCCTCTTCTTGTGGCTTCCACAAGATGGCGTCGGTTGTCCGACTCATTGGAGCGATCCGCACTTCTTTGGAAAGCGTTTCGCCGTCAACTTTCAACGTGACCGTCGTGACGTATTCTCGCGGCAACGAACTTTCAATCGTGAAGGGTACACGGACGGTTTTGCCGGCGACGCCAAACGTTGGAGCATCCAGGCTGAGCATTTCGATGTCAGGTAGCCGGGTAGAACTGCCCACGGCGATCGTGAACACCGGCACTTCGTCCTGCCGAAGCTGTGTTGCCGCCTGCACCGGTGGCGATCCTTCGTTCCAGTCTCCATCGGAGATCATGACCACGGCACGCAGGTTGTTCAGTTTTTCGCCAGTTTGCATCAGCGGAGCATAAAGATTGCTACCTCCGGCTGCCGCTTGCTTTCGCGTTACCGAAGCCGTGTTGGCCTCCGCTTCAGGCGAATTGCTTTCCGTCGGCACCTCGCTGGCGGTATCGAATGACTGAATACTGACATTCATTTTCTCTGCCAGGGGCTGCCAAGTTTCATTGGCGGTCAGCTCCTTGATGGATTCAAGCCGCGTTGCGACGACTCCAGCGGTGGACGTCGTGACGTCCTGCGTTTGCATACTGGCAGAGTTGTCATAGAGCACCGCGATCGTGGGTTTTTCGTCCGGGCGAAACTGTTGGACCCATTCTGGTTGGTTCAGCAGCAATGCGGCCAACATCACAATGGCGAAGCGAACCAACTCAAGCACCCCAAACCATTTGGAATATCCAGCTCGTCGCCAAGCGAAAAAACATACGGCGGCGGTGGCCAGCACGAAAGCTATCGAAGCAGCGGCGGTCCATGGCAACCACAGAAGTGTCAACTGTTGTGTGTTCATGCTGCCCCCTGCATCTCTTGCAGCACTGTTGCGCGTTCTTTTCGCTCGCGGAAGAACGAGTTCTTGTCTTCTCGCGGATTTGCTTTCCGCGGCACACACAAGATGGCCTCGGCAAGCAAGGCAACAATCATGGCCATCAGAAACGCACGCCAGATTTCATTGACCAGCGAAGAAGTCTCGCCAATCTCGTTTTGAACTACAGAAAAATCGAGTCCATCGAATAGGCCTTCGACTTGCTCGCTGGGAAGAATGCCAGCGTGATCTTCCGCACTTGAGTTGCGATTCACGGCCAACAAGTGCTCGTCACTTTCGTAGACCCCACCTCGCCATGCGTAGTCGGTTGAGATCACATCATCTGGACCCGCGAGCAATTTCCACTCGGCCGAGTTCTCCAAATCTTTGGTCGTTGCTGTATCGCCTGCCACAGCCTGTCTCGCGTTGCCTAAAACGCTGGCTCCATTCGCTAGAGCACGTTGCATGGCGACGTAGAGTACTACTCCGTTATTTGCCAACGTGGAACTGGACGCGTCAGTTGTTGTGCTGCAAAAGTAGACTCCGCCGCGAGGCATCGCTAATCGACTGAGTAATGGATCACCACCGTCCAGCGATGCCAACGAAGTTAGTTCGCCACCCGACGGTGGGCAGTAGCGATACGTTTGCAGCTCCCCAACAGGCAAGGAACTGCCGCCTATCGTATTTGCCAACAAATCCTGATCCATTCGCCACGTGGTCACGGGGACTGGATTGCCGGTATCTTTCCATGCCTCCCAAGATACGCCGTGGAATGCATCCTGGTTGGGTGAGTCCGGCGGAAAGAACACGATGTTCCCGCCGCGATTTACGTACTGATCGATCAGCTTGGCATCGTCACCTTCCGGTAGCGGAGCTTGCCAAAGAACCAGCGATACGTCCTCCCAAGCAACTGCATCCAGCTGGCTTGGGGAAACGAATTCAGATTCGCATTGGATCGATGAACTTGGCGGTACGGAGACAGCAAACTCCAGCGGTGCGGAGCGATCCGATTCTTCCAGGACCAGCACCGATCGCCTGGGCATTGGCTTGTCGAATGCGAAAAAGAACTCATTGTCAGCTGCGTTGCCGTCAGCTGGAATGGAGACTCGCCCCCAACCGCGTTCAATGCTCGAGTCCAGTGGAATGCGGTGACCACGCAACTCATACTCGTTGCCGGTTAGCTCAATATTCGTCTGCGAGCGTGCACCTTCGATCTCGAATTGAATCGGAACTTTCACTGGGGCGTTGTCGGCTTCGGCGTTGCCCAACGTTTCTCGAGTGATCTTCAGCGAAACGGACAACTCAGATCCACCACCGTCTACGCCACCAATCCGCTCGACCTCGTCGACTTGAACAGCCAAGTTCCCGAAGGACGGTTTCGCAAACGAGAACAGATGGAATCGAATGCTCTGCGGAAAAGCCAGGAACTTATCCCGAAGTTGCTGCCACCTTGAACTGCGTCGCTGCCAATCGTTGGCTCGCAGGTCAGAGCACAACCAGATCTCGGTGCGGCCCGTCTTGTTGGTCGCAATGTACTCCGCTGCCGATTCGAGCATCTTTGGAATATCAGCGCTCGCGCTACTTGGCATCGCTTCGGGGAGGTCTAACAAGTCTTCCGCCGCTTCGATTTCGCGCGGAAGCACACGATCACTTTCGATGAGTACCCATCGGCTGGAACCGAGTTTGCCTAGGGTGTCGACCAACTGGGCCAGTCCTGCGGTCAGCTTGGTTTGCGAGGAACCTTCACCGGTCTGCGACATGCTGGGTGATCGATCCAGCAACACGATGGTCGTATCCGCCTTGCTGCCACCCAGCAGTCCAAAGATCCCGCTGGCTAACGGTCGGCACGCCGCAAACACCAAGCCGGCAATGGCCAACGTGCGGCAAGCTAGAATCAGCCATTGCCGCAAGCGAGCGTAGCCCTTGGACATGCGGTTGGCAGAGATCAGAAAACGCATCGCTCCCCAACGCATCGTTTGATAACGGCGTTGGTTGATCAGGTGAATGACAATTGGCAGTGCAATCAATGGCACGGCCCAAAGCATGGCAGGCTGGAGGAAATTCATTGGCCCATCCTCTTCGTCCGCCCCACGAGAAAACGAGATAACACTTGCTCGTAGTCGTCGTCGATCGATACTTCGTGGTAGTCGACGGCCGCTTCGACGACAACTTGGCGAACCTGATCACGATACTCCTCAAGGGCACGATGATATCGATCCGCAATCTCGTTCGGCTCGACAAAGATTGACGCACCACCCTCCATGTCGACGAACCGCGTGGGTCGCTTCATCTCAAAACTGAGCTCAAGCGGATCGTACAAATGGAACACAGCAAGATCGTGCTTCCGAAAAAGCAGATGTTGAAAACAGTCGTGCAATTCGCCGGGATCCACGAACAGATCAGAGACCAAAATGATCAGGGCTCGCTGACTGATCGTTTCCGCCAACTCATGCAGAGTTGATACCAGGTGCGTCGGACCTTCAGGCTTGGCTTGCTCCAACAAATCGTAAAGCGTCCGCAAGTGTGCGGGATTGCGCCGTGGTGGCAGACTCTTCACGATCCCATCGGCGACACAAGAAAGCCCGACGGCATCCCCTTGAGCAACTGCCAAGTAACCAATGGAGCCCACGATCCGGCGAGCATACTCCAGCTTCGTCAGTTCGCCGGATCCGTAATCCATCGATCCGCTAGTATCGACAACCAAGCAGCAACGCAAATTCGTGTCCGCTTCGAACTCTTTTACGAAGTACTTTTCAGAGCGACCATACGCGCGCCAATCCATGCGGCGCAGGTCATCCCCCGGGACATATTTCCGATACTCTGCAAATTCGACGCTGGATCCCCGATGCGGACTGGTGTGCCGTCCCGACACGCTGCCCTGCATAGGTCGACGAGAAAACAGCGGAATGCCAGCCAATCGCGAAAGGACTCGCGTATCGAGAAAACTGCGAGGTTGTTGGCTGGGAAGCATAGGGCAGTACTCTATCAATGAGCCGGTCAACCACGCGTGGCAACGCGCGACGGCTTGGCTATACCATGACTATCGCAATTCCGAAAAACCGTTACGCCGCGTCGATCGTGGTCTCCTCAATCAATCGTCGCACAATCTGTTTCGCGTCGATCCCCTCGGACTGGGCGGCAAACGTGGTAATGATCCGATGTTTCAAGACCGGCTCGATGACATCTTGCACGTCCTCTAGTCGAACCATGTAACTGCCTAGCAACGCAGCCTGTGACTTGGCTGCCAAAATCAAGTTTTGCACAGCTCGCGGCCCCGCACCCCATGACACCAAGTGCTTTAACCAATCCGGCGCGGTCTCTCCGTTAGGACGAGTCTTACGAACGATCTTGGCAGCGTATTGATAAATGTGCTCGGGCACGGGTACACGTCGCACCAAGCTTTGCATCCGCAAGATATCTTCGCCCTTCAGCAAGTGATCCAGCTCGGGCAAATCTTCGCCGGTCGTTGTCTGAGCAATGCGAATCTCTTCTTCCTCGCTGGGGTAATCGAGTTCGATCAAGAACATAAAGCGGTCAAGCTGTGCTTCCGGCAACGGATAGGTGCCCTCTTGTTCGACCGGGTTTTGCGTCGCGAGAACCAGGAAGGGCGAAGGCAAATCGTAGGTCTTGCCGACCACCGTGACGCGACGTTCTTGCATCGCCTCCAGCAGAGCCGCCTGAGTTTTAGGCGGAGCACGATTGATCTCGTCAGCCAACACGATATTGGCGAATACAGGACCGTGTACGAAGTGAAATTCGCGGCGGCCGTCACCACTATCTTGAAGGATGTCTGTGCCCGTAATATCCATGGGCATCAGATCCGGCGTAAACTGAATGCGATTGAAATTTAGCGATAGCGTTTCCGCCAACTTGCTGACTAGTAGCGTCTTCGCCAGACCGGGAACGCCCATCAACAGTGCGTGCCCACGAGCAAAGAAACAAAATGCCAGTTGGTCAATCACGTCTTTCTGACCAACAATGACTCTAGCAAGCTCTTCTCTTAATCCATCATGGATTTTGCGCAGTTCGTCGATTGCCTCGACGTCGCTCGAACTAAGCTGCTGTGCCGGAACCGCTGAAGTCGCCATGCGAAACCTCTTGCTCGTTTGTTTGATTGGTTTCCAACGAGGTCGATTCTAGCGCTTGCCGACCAGATTGAAAGACAGGGTGTCTTATTTACCCAGGATTTCTCATAAAGCCACAACAGGCATTGCTGTTTCTCTGCGTATGCAAAACAAATACGAAAATCCAACCAGGAAACTTCAGAAGGCACGCGGAATCGCCACTGCGTAAGTTCCAATCAACGGCAATTCTGAATTAGTAACGGATCCGTCACTGCTCCCAGCTTTGCTTTCGATTTTTTTCCGCAAGCATTGGGAAATGCTCGCAGGACTTTTGGTAGATGAAACAAGACGCAATGGAATACGCCCTAGTCGGCTGAGCGGTTCGCAATAATCAATACGGTATTTTGGGCGTCTCTTGATAGCTGCGCCGCGATTGCGGCAATGGCGAACCGACATAGCGACCCAGACTTAGACCATCGAGTGGAGAAGTATTCCAGCAAGTTTGGCGGGGCGGGCCCTTGGCGGGATTCGTGCAGAGTCGAGGTGCAACTGGCCTTTACGTTCGTCAAATCGCAGCCGTGGTCTGCGCAAGCTTTCGGTACAGGCTCAGTCGTGGCCACGATTTCGGTCGACGGGTCTTAGGGATAGTTGCCACAAGGGGATTTAACGATCGGATGAGTCGACCGACGAGTGTGGCCCGGGATAGTCGCATCAGCCATACTGTTCGATCCTCTAGATGGACATATTGATGCTAAAAACTGACCGGCGGCTCGTCGTTGCTTTGTGGATACTCTCGTATGCCAACCTCTTGGCCGCGGCGGATTCAAAACCCAACGCAACCAAACCCAACATCATTCTGGTCATGGCAGACGATCAGGGATGGGGCGACGTTGGATATAACGGGCACCCGTTTGTAAAAACGCCAGAGCTGGATGCGATGGCTCGCGAGGGTTTTGTGCTGGATCGCTTTTACGCGGCAGCTCCCGTGTGCTCACCAACTCGAGCCAGCGTCATGACCGGGCGAAACCCAATACGCACGAAGGTTACGAACCACGGTCGCTACATGCGTCCACATGAGCAAACCATTGCAGAAACGCTGCAAGCTGCCGGCTACGTTACGGGTATCTTCGGCAAGGTTCATTTGGGATCGGGACAACCCGACTCGCCCTGCAACCCCAGCGTTATGGGCTTCGACGAATGGATCATTGGCCTGAACTTCTATGACAACGATCCCTACCTAAGTCGCAACGGTACGATCGAACACCGCACAGGCAAGGGATCCGTGCTTGCGATGGATGATGCACTGGCCTTTCTCAACAAACACAAGAACAACGAACAGCCATTGTTCGCAGTAGTTTGGTTCCCGTCGCCTCATGACCCGCACAAAGAAGTTCCAGATGGGCAAACACTCTATGCCGACAAGAAGCACGCCGGTTACTACCGAGAGATAACGTTGCTAGATCAGCAAGTCGGTCGCCTTCGTCGCGGATTGCGAGATATGAATCTCGCCGACAACACGATCGTTTGGTACTGCAGCGACAACGGCGGGCTTGTTAATGCAACGTCTGGAGGTCGACAACGCAAAGGCAGTATCTACGAAGGCGGCCTTCGCATTCCCGGCATCATCGAATGGCCTGCACGCAAGCTCAGTGGGCGAACGGCAGTGCCGACATGGACGTGTGACATCTACCCGACGCTGCTCAGCATGGCCGGCATCGACCACCAGCCACCACACGAGCTGGACGGTATCGACATCAGCCCCATTATCGCCGGCAAGATCAACAAACGCAGCAAGCCGATGGGATTCTGGCACAACTTCCAGCCTGGGCAGGCGACGTGGAGCGACCGCATCCAGAAGGCCATTATGGAGATGCAGCAGAGTGGAGCTCCTTTGCCCCACAACCAGCGTCGCATAAAAAAGGACGTCGACGAGTTTCCCCAATTCTCTGAAAACGAATCCAAAGGCCACGCGGCATGGACCGACTGGCCATGGAAGCTTCATCGCATCAACGGCACAACCTTCGAGTTATACAACTTGCTCGAGGATCCAACGGAATCCACGGATCTTGCAAACTCGCCGGAGCAGCAAACTCGCACACGGCAGATGCAAAAGGAGCTGGATGCGTGGATGCGATCCGTTGTTCGAAGCATCAACGGAGACGACTACACAACCTTAACGCGAAGCGAACCGAATTGGGAGCTTGTCGTTGCAGACGACTTTGAACGAACGGAATTGGGCGAGCAATACACCGTTCCGGAGAAGCACAAAGCCGGCTGGGTTATCGAGAACGGAGTTCTGGTGGGCCGCCAAGTCAGTCCAGACCACGGATCCGTGATTCGAAGAATGCTCGACTTTGGCGACTGCACTTTTGAATGCCGCTTCCGTTTTTCAAGCTCGGAAAAGGGCAGTCGATTCAACCTGGTCTTCGATGACTCCAACGACAAGTCAGTTCACGCAGGTCACATCAGTCGCGTCTCCGTGTCTCGGTTTGGGATCAAATTGAGTGACGATAAAACGGGCGGAATGAACAAAGAGATCCGTGCGTTACGTCAACTTCCGAATCGAACGAAAGAGCAACAGAAAGAGTTAGACCAGCGACTGAAGACCACAACTCAGCAAGCGAAGCTGCGTCTAAAGGATGACCAATGGCACAAACTTTGGGTGCAGATCTCTGGCTCACAGATGACCGTCAAGCTTGATGGAAAGTCGGTGGGCTCGTTGGACTCGCCTGGCATCAACCACGCAACTCGTGACAAGTTCGGCCTAACCGTCGCTGCGCAAAAGATCGAGTTTGATGACTGGAAGCTGTGGGTGCCGGCCAATGAGTAACCAATTGATATGTACTAATCGAACTCGGCGATGGAAATTGGTCGAATGCCGAATCAACGTCATCCTTATGTTGAGCGTCTGGTTTACCGTCAGCATTGCGAGTGCCCAATCTCCACCCGCTATCGTCGCAGAACTGCTGCAAGAGTCTTGCTATGGATGCCACGACGAAGACACTAGCGAAGGAAACCTCCAGCTAGACAACCTTTCGCTGCAACTAAACGAAGCTGACAACTTCCATACATGGGAACGGGTTTTCGACCGAGTCCGTACGGGAGAGATGCCTCCCAATGACGAGCTTGACGCGACAGACAAAGAAGCCTTTCTCAACGCGATTCAACAACGTCTAGACGCAACCGATTCCCAGCGGATCGCAAGCTCCGGTCGAGTCCCGGCCAGACGATTGACGCGTGCTCAATACCAACGCACGGTGAACAGTTTGCTGGGGATCGACATCCCGCTCGGCACAAACTTGCCAGCAGAATCGCTCAATGGTGGCTTCGATACGGTGGCCCATAGCCAGCAGATCTCAGATCACCTGATGGCTGCCTACCTGAAGAACGCCGACATTGCGATCGCGACGGCGATTGAAAGCTTGTTGCCCAGAGACTCTTATCGCCTACGACTAGACTGGACACAATTAAGGCGGAACGAAAAGAGAACCGATCGCGAGCCGGAAGGACGACCAAAACACAAAGACATCGTCTCTTGGTCGACGGGCCAAAACTTCTACGGCCGCATGAAAGCAACCACTGTTCCGGAGACAGGTCGCTATCGAATTCGCATGCGAGTTCAGGCAGTGAATCCACCTGAGGATGGTCGAATTTGGTGCAGCCTGCGTAGCGGAGTATGTTCCGCCCAGGAATCCACGCTCTACTGGATCGCAGGTTTTGAGGTCGAAGCCGAGCCGTCCGAACACGAGTTTACGGCATGGATGCACAAAGGGCACATGCTCCAACTGCGGCCGAACGACAGCAAACTAAAGAAGGTGCCGGTGCGAAGCGGAGAAGGCACGGTGTCCGGTCCGCGCGGGTTTGTTGAACCGCTTGGCTTCCCCGGCGTAGCGGTGAAATGGATTGAAATCGAAAAAATCGACCCTCGGCCGGCAAGCGTTCGACATGCACTGTTCGGTAATCTCGATGTGCGTGAAGCCAAACGATCGTCGCCACGTTTGCCAGGCGATGAACAGACTTCGATCGCTTCCAGTATCGAGGTGGTGTCAACGAGTCCAAGAGATGATCTCCATCGACTGATTCGCCGTTTCGCTGGAGAAGCCTTCCGCCGACCAGTACCTGAACACGAGCTTACGTCCTATCTCGACTTTGCGGACAACGTCTTTGCGAAAACGAACTCTTTCGCCGAAAGCCTGCTGGGAGCTTACCGAGCAATTCTATGTTCCTCACGGTTTCTGTACTTTGAGGAAACTCCGGGCAAACTGGATGACCATGCAGTTGCAACTCGGCTCAGCTATTTTCTTTGGGGAACACCACCGGACTCGGAGCTGCGCGAATTGGCGGAAGCTGGCGAGCTATCGGGCTCGCAGACACTTCGCGAGCAAGTCGACCGAATGTTAGATGATCCTCGATCGACGACATTCGTAAGAGAGTTTTCGGATCAGTGGCTGAAGCTATACGAACTAAGTGAGACGACTCCGGACAGCAAACTCTATCCCGAATATGACGACGTTTTGCATCACTCGCTGCGACAAGAAACGCACGCGTTCGTCGCTGAGCTGATCCGGCGTGATCTTCCTGTTTCAAATGTCGTCGATTCCAACTTCACCTTCGTAAACAGTCGACTAGCGAGGCACTACAAACTGCCGTGGTCCGGTGGGACCGGCTTGCAACGTGTTTCCTTAACGCCCCAAGACAGGCGAGGTGGACTTATCACGCACGCCAGTGTCTTAAAGGTAACAGCCAATGGCACAACCACTTCGCCGATCATCCGAGGTGTGTGGATGCTGGAGAGAATTATGGGCGACCATGTGCCTCCGCCTCCCGCGAATGTACCGGCCGTTGAACCAGATATCCGAGGTGCGACAACGATCCGCGAGCAACTGGATAAACATCGTCAATTAGAGAGTTGCGCCGCGTGTCATGTTAAAATCGATCCGCCAGGCTTCGCGTTGGAAAACTATGATGTGATCGGCGGTTACCGAAGGAAGTATCGAATTCAACGGCCGGGAGGCAAACGAGGCCGTTGGGTCCACGGTCGCAAGGTTGACGCAAGTTCCGCACTGACGACCGGTGAATCCTTCACTGACCTGAACGGTTTGAAAAAGTTGCTTCAGGCTCATCCGGACCGGTTGGCGAGATCGCTGGCCGCCCATTTGGTCACCTATGCCACCGGGGCTGCCCCGACCTTCGCAGACCGAAAAAAGTTGGACGCGATCGTTGGCAAAGTGGCAGCGAAGGAATTCGGCGTACGGTCGCTGATCCAAGAAGTCATTCAAAGCGACATGTTCCTGCAGAAGTAGCCAGACAAACGACCGAGATTGAACATGAAGAAAGTCTATTTCGCCAAGAAGTGCGCGATACCGAGAAGAACCATGTTGCGTGGCTTGGGCGTTACGCTGGCTCTTCCTTGGCTGAACTCCATGCAACCGGCCTTCGGCAAGGTCGTCACTGCGAACCCGCAGCGATTTATCGGCGTTTCAAATGGGCTAGGCTTTCACGCTCCGTTTTTCTTTCCCAAACAGAGCGGACGAGACTACAAGACCTCACGGTACCTGCAGAGCATTGACGATCTTCGCGATCAGTTCACAGTGGTGTCCGGTACTTCCCACCCCGGAGTTGGTGGCGGCCATAAGTCGATGCCTTGCGTCTTTACGGCCGCTCCATACAGCGAAACCAACTTCCGAAATTCGGTCTCGCTGGACCAGATGATGGCCGCGCAACTGGGAGGTAAAACTCGCTTTCCTTCGCTGGTCTTGAGTTCCCAAGGTTCGACCAGCACTTCATTTACTGCGAACGGGACTATGATTCCGCCGCAGACTTCGCCGCGAGAATTGTTCGCTCAGCTATTCGTTGACGAAAGCCCCGCAGCACGAGCGGCGCAGCAACGAAGAATCCGTGAGGGACGCAGCATTATGGACTTGGTCGGTGCAGAAGCACGCCGCATGCAAAAGCGTCTTGGCCCCACCGATCGCGAGAAACTTGACGCGTACTTCACTAGTGTTCGAGACCTAGAGCGACGCTTAGTAGTCAACGAAGGCTGGGCTGAGCGTCCCAAGCCAGAGGTGACCGAGACGGCTCCTGAACCAATCCGGAACAACGACGACACAATTGCAAAACAAGCTGCAATGTACGATGTGATGTTCCTGGCGTTACAAACTGACAGCGTTCGTTTCATGACCTTGCACACCGATGCAAGTGGAAAACGCATTCCTCTCAAAGGCGTTGACCAGGGCTACCATCAACTCAGCCATCATGGCCTGGACGAGAACAAGATTTCCCAACTGGCTCTAATCGAAGAAGCCCAAATGCGCGTTTGGGGCAACTTCATTCGTCGCCTGCACGAGACAATTGAGGGCGAAAGTCGCCTGCTGGATCAGACCATGGTGTTGCTGACTTCCAACCTGGGTAACGCTTCGTCGCACGACACGAAGAACATGCCGGTTGTCCTTGCCGGTGGAGGATTCAAGCACGGCCAACACTTATCCTTTGATCGTACGAACAATTATCCATTGCCGAATCTCTACACATCCGTGCTTCAACAATTGGGCATGGAAGTCGACACCTTTGCCACCGCGACCGGAACGATGACAGGCCTCTCCTAGGTGAATTCGCGGCGGCGCGTTGAGGCATAAGACCACACTCAATTCCCAATTCCGGGTGCGAGCTTCTCAATTTCCTCCCGAGCCGTCTCGTTCGCAGTTGCGTGCATCTTCTTTACCCACTTTTCGGCGATTGATCCGATTACGTTGGTGCAGCGGAGTGTGTCTTGTATATGGCGTCGATAATCTGAACTCCTCCGCAACTGCGAGTAGTCGATCGCCGATGAGTGTTCGCCTGAGAGTTCCGCCACGATTGCAAGAAGTAGCAGCGGATCGATGGTGACCTTTTTGCTACTTCTACCCGTCCAGTAGGTGACATCCTTCACGTCAGATGCAGGCCTGATCATTTCCAATTGTGAAACCTTGCGGCCATTAGCGGACGTGGGGCGATCTTGCGAAGTCACGATCGCCTTCACGCAATGAAATGGAGCGGCTTGAATGAGTCCCTTCGCCTTGTCGGCTTTTCGGCGGTACTCCTCGTAAGTTACCCCCGAATCGATCAAGTGGCTGAACGCGGCAAGTTGTTCGCTAGTCGGGTCGTCGGTTGGTCCGTTGTTGATCACGGAATCGGGAAAGGGGGCGTCGCATTGAATCAAAGCAGCAAGCAAGTCATGTCTTGTCAGATCCATCTTCGCGTCGGATTGGCCAAAGCCGTCGCGAATACGATTTTCGATCTGTGCAGCCGTGGCCGTGACATCCCAACTGTCTTTCGCCGTCCGAGTCGGCAGAACGGCGATCAACGATTTCAATAATCGCCGCGTCTCTTTCGGATGCTCGCCCGGTTGCCATTCGCTAAGCTGTTGCGTCGCCACGTCCGTCCATCGCTCCCAGACTGGGTAGGCCCAGTCGCGATCTTTCTCCAGAGAGTCGGCGTGATACGGAAACTCGACGCGTGCCCAGCCTATTCGGAAGTATGTGTCGAGTGCACCTTCGTTCATTAGCAGTTGATACATAACAACTTTGGCGACTAGCTCCTCACTGACACCGGCGATACGTGTCTTCTCGCGATTTGAAAGAGCGATTCCGTAATGCTTCCACCTAAGTTGGCAATCCACCCATTCGTGAGCGAAGCGAAGAAGTTCCCGTCGCCGCTTGGCAGCCAATGAATCTGACTGCTCGCGGTAAAAGGAAACTTTCAACTGGTCCACTAGCTTCTCCCCGGCTTTGCTCATCGCCTTCACGCACGCCGGACGTTGCTCCGCGTCGGTATGCTGAAATAACCGAGCCCTTAGCAGCAGATATGCTTGTCCTAATGCTGAATCCACTGGGGGCTCGGGCGACTGACCTGAGCCGTCCAAGAATCGATTAGGATCCGCACGAGCGACGTCACTTAATACCAAAAGAGCAGTCTCCGATTGCGGCGACTTTCCTTCGGCGATCATGTTCCGAAGTTCAGCGATGGTCTGATTTCCGGGAAGCTGTCCGACCTCTCTAGCAAAACTCTTTTTCAGTCGTGACAACTGAGTGACGGCAGCCCAGCTTGAAGCTGCTTTTTTGCCGCCGCTCACACCAGCAAATACGGCGTCGCTCAGATTGTTCGCATACGCGTCGTTGTACAGTTCGCTGAGGATCTGAATCCGATTTCGTATTGAAGTTGATTCGTCATCATCGTCAAAAGACAGAAGTGCCTTAGCAATCTCGCATTTGTTCTTAGCACCCTTTTCGCTTTTGAATCGCTCCTCCCAGTGTGACCTCGGCCGTCCCTCGTACGTTGGTTCCGGTAGCGGAGGTTTCGTTTCGCTGACTACACTCTCCGCTTCTATGATGCGTCGAACTCGGGCGAACGCGATCTTTTCTTTGGTGAGCACCACACTGTCTTTGTCGAGTTCGATCCCATCGTGGTTTCCTAAGATCCGAATGCGATACTCGCCAAGCTTTAGCTCCGTTTCCTTTTTCTTATTTTCGATGGTGAGTTTCGTCGCTCGATTGTTTTCGTCGAGCAATTCAACTTGTACCCCGGGAATCTCAGTTTCAATCTGGATAGTTCCCTGTGTCGTCGCCAGCCACAATGTGATGCCAAAGTAGACTGCGGCGAAACCGCCTGCCACGCCGGACAGAATACCGAGATTTCGAAAGCTCAGTATGCTCGACGTTGTCGGTAGATCGGGCTCAGGTGTGTCCTGTTCGGCGCGTGCTCCGGACTGCGGCGGCTCCACTCCCAGCAGCTTGAACAGCGATTGATTGGCTTCGTCCGCGTTGTTCGCTTCCGGCAGCGGCTCGATAGCATCCGTCAGACCTTGAAGTGATTCAGTGTTCGCCCAGCGACTGAGCGCCTTGGCGACATCCTGTGCATTTGCCGGTCGCGAATCGACGTCGCGTGAAAGCAACTTCGACACAAGCTCACATAGCTCCTTTGGAATATCCACTCGGACACTCGACAATGGCGGAGCCTGTTCGCTGGTAATGTTCTTCAGCTGTTGCAGCAGCGTGCGATCTTTGTTGGGACCATGAGGAGGTTGACCGGCGAGCAAATAAAACAACAGCGCGCCCAGCCCGTATAGATCAGTTTGGGTATGCACGGATTCACCGTTCGCCTGTTCTGGAGCCATGTAGTCGAGGGTGCCCAATACATGTCCTAGTGACGTTTCCTCGCACTCATGAGCGCGCTCCGTCAAATGAGCTAAGCCAAAATCGAGCAACTTCGCGCGGCCGCTCCGATCCAGCATGACATTGGAAGGTTTGATGTCTCGATGTATTGCCTTTGCCTCATGCGCAGCAGTGAGTGCCTCCGCGACCTGACGAGCAATCTCCGTAGCTTGCTCAATGGACAGCGGACCTTGCCATCGAACCAGCCGGGCTAGGTCAATTCCGTCGATCAACTCCATCACCAAATAGGCGGCGTCACCAACGCGGCCTGCGTCCGTTGCCATGACGATGCCGGGATGGTTCATTGCTCCTAGGATGCGAATCTCTTTTTCGAATCGATCGCGAGCTTGCAGTGCCGACGTTAGCTTCGGACTAACAACTTTGATGGCGACTTGGCGTCCCAATTGTCGGTGCCGACCGCGATAAACGACGCCCATACCGCCACGCCCAACGACTCCGAGCAGTTCATAGGAATCCAAGCCTGTGCGCGCGGGTTCGGCTGCGTTTGACGTTGGTGCGACGTTTTCGTGCGAATCGTTTTCGCTGGGAACAGCGGCTTTTAACTTATCTATCCACAGCGATCGGCTTGGCTCCACGTCCGCGTTTTGCGTAGTTGCTGCCAAGGGGAGATGACGAAGAAGCACGTCTTTTGTGTCGTCGAACGCCGCTAACGTGTCTTCGCATGCCGGACATTCGGACAGGTGGTTTTCGATCTCCTCGCCCATTTCGTCTGAGTAATCACCAAGAAGGTAGCGACGAAGTGCTTCGTTCGGAGGACACTGAGAATTCGTATTCACCATGAGATGGCTTCCAAGTGCTGCTGGATTCGGGTTCCTAGTTCGCGGTACTATGTTCAATGCAGACGTGTGACACCCCACCTGTTTTTCTAGCTAAAGCATTGGCATGACTAGACTTGCGAGCGATTCGAATGCGTCGTCCGATCTAAGTCTTGCTGTTCGATTGCAGGATGGATCGCAAGGAGCTTGGGCGGATTTTGTGGAGTTGTACGGACCACTGGTGGAGAGCTGGTTGGTTCGAACCGGGCTCAATCAGGCCGTTCGTGAGGACATTGCTCAAGAAGTGTTTCTTTCCGTTCACCGTTCCATCGCTGACTTTGATTCGACCAGGGAAGACGCCACCTTTCGCGGATGGTTGTGGCGAATCACAAGGAACTCTGTCCTTCAGTCGCTGCGGAAAAAACAAGTCGCTGCTCGCGGCGGCAGCACGGCGCTCGCCCGGCTAGAAGCATTTGCCGCTCCCGTGGATGAAAGTCAGTTTGCCGAGTCGGTTTCCCATTGGACTGAATTGTCAGAGAGCGAGCCGCCTTCTGACGCGAACGACACTGCCGCGTTACTCCGCCGCGCGATGCACCAGGTCCAACAGCGAGTCGACCCGCTCACTTGGCAAGCGTTTTGGAACACCGCTGCCCTGAATCGATCGGCGAACGATGTTGCCGCTGACTTGAAGATGACCCCAGCGGCTGTCAGGAAAGCCAAGAGCCGAACAATGCAGAGGCTGCGGAAGCAATTGGGTGATCAATCGTGAACCCTTGCAAGCGAAGACTCAATCGATGAGTCGGTTCAACTCTTTACGCATCACTTTGCTGACCGCGTCCTGCTGTGATCAACTATTCCGAGACACTGTTTTCCACTGCGTAACGGATCAATGCAGCAGTATTCGACAAGTTGAGCTTCTCCAAGATGCGCGCTCGATACGTCGAGACGGTCGACACACTTACTTCCATCTCTTGAGCACAGTCTTGAAGGACGGAGACAATTCGAGCAACGCAAGCCACCACATTCTCTTGAACGCCGGGCTGCGAATGCTCGATTGGGATTGGCTTTGCAGTCGGAGCATCGAAACTGCCGCCGGTAAGACGCATTACAGTCTGCGACGCGATCATTTCTGCGGGGCTCAAGTCCGGAAAGAACTTCAGAAACCCGAAATGAAAGAAGATCAGCCCCAACGCCAACCGCAACAGATGCGGTGACGGTCGTGAGTTATTGTTGCTCATGCGTACGTCTCGGTGCCCAGGTTCCCTCGATACAAACAGACTAGACACCGCAGCCGACGCGGTCTGTCGTTGAGACTGCAATCTGCGTGTAGCTGATTTCCGACAAGTGGAAAGACTTTTGAACGCGCAGATTCACTGGGTGCGTTAGATCGCACCCGAAACCAATGCACTTCTCTCCGTGTTAAACTGCCCGACACGTCTCGTGAGTCGACCTAGCAAACCTGAATAGCCATCCGTTCAACACCACAATGCGTCTCATGCACCCGCGAAACTACACCCTCGTGTTGCTTGCCTACCTTTTCTGCTGCGGACTTGGCGAGGCGGCTGAAATCTCAGGAGAACTAAAACAGTGGCACACGGTCACTGCGACCTTCGATGGACCATCGACTCATGAGGAAGCCAAACCGAGTCCGTTCACCAACTATCAGCTAACCACCGTTTTTTCTCATGTAGAAACGGGGCGTCGCTACGAAGTGCCGGGCTTTTTCGCGGCCGACGGCAACGCTGCTCAAAGCTCCGCGTCTAGCGGGAACAAGTGGCGAGTTCGCTTCTCACCGCCACTTATCGGAAAGTGGAGTTATGACGCGAAGTTCCATGGTGGCGGAAAGCCCCATTTGCTCACTGGTGCCAAAGGAACTTTTGTCGTCGAGGAGACGGATAAAACCGGTGCGGACTTTCGAGCCCATGGTCATCTGCAATATGTGGGCGAGCGTTATCTAAAGTTTGCCGGTTCAGGGCGATACTTCCTGAAAGCGGGAACGGACAGCCCGGAAACGCTGCTCGGATACCACGACTTTGACGGTACACGGCGTGATCTCGATGAACACCCGACTCCTGCTCCAAACAAGCCCATTGAGTTGCCGTCGCTAGATGCGGGATTGCATCGCTACCCAGATCACGTTCGTGATTGGCGAGACGGCGACCCGACTTGGAAAGACGGCAAGGGAAAAGGACTAATCGGAGGGATCAACTATCTGGCCGATCAAGGAGTCAACTCGGTCTACTTTCTGACCATGAATGTGAATGGAGATGGACGTAACGTTTGGCCATGGACGGGCCCTTGGATCCATGACCGTTTTGACGTCAGCAAACTTGCGCAGTGGGAGATTGCCTTCGAGCACATGCAACGTCGAGGCGTTCAACTGCACATTGTTCTTCAGGAAACAGAAAACGATCACATCCTCGACAAGGGAGAGTTGGGGCCAAGCCGAAAGCTCTACCTGCGCGAGCTCATCGCACGCTTCGCGCACCATCCGGCGATCGTTTGGAATCTGGGTGAAGAGAATCTGCAAACACCTGCTCAGCAGCAGGCAATGGCCGATTTCATACGTGAGCTCGATCCATACGACCACCCAATTGTGATCCACAATGATCATTGGGCGGCTGAGAATCTCCGAGATACGTTTGATCCTCACCTCGGTGCATCGACACTGGATGGGACGGCGATTCAAGATTTCAATTGGAACGATGTTCACGCTCACGTCAAACACTACATCTCCGAGTCCCGTCGCGCTGGCAAGCCGTGGGTTGTCTGTACGGATGAAATGGGCGGCGCACAATTCGGTCTGCGGCCTGACGAGCAGGACGCCGATCACTTTGATCCCCGAAGCAAGGGGTTGTGGGGCAATTTGATGGCGGGCGGCGCGGGAGTCGAATGGTACTTCGGCTGGCAAAACAACAGTCCGCTGAGCGACCTCTCTGCCGAAACTTGGCGACCACGTGAGGCAATGTGGCGACAAACGAAAATCGCCGTCAATTTCTTTCAGCAGTATTTGCCGTTTCATGAGATGCAGGCGGCAGATCATCTGGCACTTGCGTATGCAGACTACAACTTCGCCAAGCCAGGGGAAGTCTATTGCGTATACCTTTTCAGCGGAGGCAATACGCGGCTGAATCTGGAGCGTCACCGTGGTCCTTTTTCTGTGCACTGGTTCGATCCTCGCAACGGTGGCGAACTGCAAACCGGAACGGTCAAGACGATATGGGGTCCCAAATGGGCGAACATCGGTGAGCCACCATCCGAGAAGCACCGCGACTGGGTCGCCCTAATTCGCAAATCGGATCCGGTCTTTGGTGCGAACGACCAAGGCCAAATTGTGGTCGAGGCGGAACACTTCGAACGGCAGGATCGCGACCAAGTTCGCCGATGGTATACGTTGGAAAAGTCTGGTGATCTGCCGAAAATCGAGGGGGCTGGCGAAGCTACGATGTGGGTTCGATCAATCCTCTCCGCGGCGACAACCGCAAGTGGCAAACGATTTCTTCGCCTGCTTCCCGACACGCGAAAGACGCACGACGACCAACTAATACGCGGTGAAAACTTCTCGCCAGAGCCTGGGCAACAAGCTGTGCTGAGTTACCGCGTCCACTTCCCTAAGTCAGGCAGGTATTACGTCTGGGTACGGGCGTTCTCGACGGGTACGCAAGACAACGGCCTCCATGTCGGAATCGATGGCACTTGGCCGCCACATGGCCAGAGGATGCAGTGGTGCGAAGGCAAGCACGCTTGGCGATGGGAATGTGCGCAGCGTACCGAAAAAGAACGCTGTGGTGTTCCCATGCTGATCTACCTGGACGTGGACAAACCGGGGGTGCACACAGTGCAGTTTTCGATGCGAGAAGACGGCTTTGCCTTCGACAAGTTTCTGCTTACCCAAGATCTTGCCTATCGTCCACGAGGCGAGGTGAGAGACGCGACAGTTGTGGAGCAAGGATCCAGCTTATCGGCAGACACACGCCAGTCGGGAACACGTGCGACTGGTATGCACTTCCCCGATGAGAACTGGAAGAGAGGAACACCCGAGTCGCAGGGTTTTGATTCTGCGAAACTTCAACAAGCTCTGCACTATTTGGCTGGTCACTGCAAACGGGACGGTCTCGGTGAGGTCATGCTAATTCGTAACGGTGTGTGCTTTTACGAGGGACGCAACTCCACCAAGGTCCACAACATCTGGTCGTGCAGTAAGTCATTCACCAGCACCGCACTCGGACTTTTGATTTCCGAAGGTAAGTGCAAACTGGAGTCTCTCGCGGCAGGCATCGATCCGGAATTAGAGGCTCAATACCCCGAGGCAACGCTACGCCACTTCACCACCATGACCTCCGGCTTTAGCGCGAAAGGTCGCAGTCGTTGGAACGACGAAAATGCCGACTGGTCGTGGACGCCCTATGTGCCAGAGCAGCCCTACTTTGCTCCCGGAACAGAGTATGCCTATTGGGACGAAGCCCAAATGATGCTTGGGCGATTACTGACTCGCGTCGCTCAGGAAAACTTGCGGGACTATCTTGCCGCGCGCGTCTTCGAACCGATTGGAATGGGGGACGTGGAGTGGGGTCACGAGGGCGAGATCGATGGCTTACCCATCTGCAACGGTTGCACAAATGTCAAAGTCAACGCTCGACAACTGGCTCGCTTCGGCCACCTGTATCTGAATCGCGGAAACTGGAACGGCAAACAAATCATCCCCACCGAGTGGGTCGACGCCGCAACTTCGGTCCAAGTGCCTGTTTCCGTTCCCGTCGCGAATACGGATAGGAGACACGTGAAAGGCTCTGGTGCCTATGGATTCAACTGGTGGGTCAATGGCGGGTTGCGTGCAATGCCGGACGCGCCGCCAAAGACGTTCTACGCGAGCGGATTGAACCATAACGTTTGTTTCGTCGTGCCAGAATGGAATCTCGTGATCATTCGCATGGGCGTGGATGGCAACCCCGCGTTTGGCAAACACAATGCGTACAATCACTTCATTGCAAAGCTTGGGGACGCGATGCTCGACCAACCGTGAAGTTGACAAGTGAGGCTGAGTAGAATTTGCGTTCCGAACTGTGGTCAATCGCAACACTTTCTTAGAGTCCCTGTGGAGTCATTTTCTCGCATGCTATCCGCCAACAGGAAGAACAATCGATTGACCCACAAGACTCTTGCCATCACGGCTTTCGCAACGGTGGCATTGCTGATTCCCCGTCTCTCTCTTGCAACAAAAGACGCGCACGACACTCCACCCAACATACTGCTTATCGGCATCGACGACCTGAATGACTGGGTCGAACCTTTGGGTGGGCACCCAGACGTGCAAACGCCGAATTTAAATCGGTTGGCCAAGATGGGACTGACCTTCACCAACGCTCACTGTCAGTCCCCGCTCTGCAATTCGTCGCGCTGCAGCCTGATGACTTCGCTTCGTCCTTCAACCACAGGCATCTATGGGTTGGCGCCGTTCTTTCGGCACACAGAGAAGTGGAAGGATCGCGTTTCGCTTAATCAATTTTTCCGTCGGCAAGGCTACGAGACTTACTATGCCGGCAAGATCTATCATGGTCACCACGGTCGAAACAAAAAGGAGTTCGACCACATCGGGCCACCTGGTGAGCCCGGCATCATGCCAAAGAACAAATTGGTACCAGCGACACCCGCGGGCAACAATCCGTGGGTCGACTGGGGCGTTTTCGAACACGACGACGCGGACAAAGGCGACTACAAGGTTGCATCGTGGTGCGTAGACCAGCTAATGAAAGTGCCGCAAGACAAGCCGTTCTTCATGGCGTGCGGGTTTTTCAATCCACATGTTCCCTGTTACGCGCCGCCAAAGTGGTGGAAGCGATACGATCACGACTCCATCACGATGCCTTTCGTCGACGCCAAGGATCGATTGGATTGCTCACCGTTCTCTTGGTATTTGCATTGGCGATTACCGGAACCTCGCATGTCGTGGCTAACGCATTACGGCGAACATCGCAATCTCGTCCACGCGTACTTGGCATGCATTACGTTTGCTGATGCGCAGGTTGGGCGAGTGCTCAATGCTTTGGAAAAGTCGGGGCAAATGGACAATACGATCGTGTGTCTGTGGAGCGATCACGGCTATCATCTTGGCGAGAAGAACATGATGGGGAAGACGACCTTATGGGAGCGATCGACCCACGTGCCACTTATCTTCGCCGGCCCCGGAATTCCACAAGGCAAGAAGTCAAATTCACCCGCGGAGCTGCTGGATATCTATCCCACACTGGCCGACTTGTGTGGGTTTGATCCCCCAGCGAACTTGGAAGGGATTTCACTGACGCCGCAGATCGATGCACCGAGGACAACGAGAAAACGCCCCGCGATCACCGTGCACAATCCCAACAACCAAAGCATACGTGGTGTCCGCTATCGATTGATTCGATATGCCGACGGGAGTGAAGAGTTGTACGACATGATTCACGACCCTAATGAATCAACGAATCTGATTCACGAACCAGATCGACGGTCGGTGGCAGAACGGCTCCGTCGCTTTTCACTGGACGAAATGGCTCCGCTCATT
>CAYQMZ010000020.1:9765-25721 GCA_964418725.1 uncultured Pirellulaceae bacterium | reverse complement strand
TTACGGCCTTCGATTTCGTAGTGGTAGTGTTCGCTGTAGTCCTCCCGTCTTTTTTCTGCATTGAAATTGGTCCTAAACAAATGAATTGATCGAACGTGCATCGCTCGACTTCGAGCTGACCTCACTTTCGTGGCCCTTGGTGAGCCCTTTAGAAGCAATTCGCCAACCGGACACTCTGATTGGCGAAATCTCAATCGGATTCTTGGTAGACGCGCAATAGCGGTGATGGTTAGGCGAACCAGTCCTGCGTTCGAAGAGGCAGCAGGCATAGAGAAGCCAGCGCGCAGGTTGGCTGACCACCGAGTGCAGGCCAATCAACGAATTGCCAGCGCCGCGGCGCGCGATTAGAGTCAGGCAGTGCTGGCTACCTACGAGATGGCATTAGGCGATGCAGTGCGAAAAGCCAGACGCCAAATGCTAGACATTCACAGTCTCGCCGCGTTTGAGGCTTTCCGTTTGGACGTGGCACAAGGTAATGGCATCACCCGCCAACTCACCACCCAAGATTGGTGAGCTCTTTCCAGCCGCGACGCATTGGGTCACTTCGGTCAGTTGATTCTTAAATGCGATTAGCGGATCACCATCGCCTAGATCTGGGTGAGTCGCCTTGCCATCGGGGCCAAAGATCGTTGGCTGGCAGAGGTACTTTCCTTCTTCTCCGATGACTGCAAATTCGAAGGCCAGTGTTGCGCCTTTTAGTTGAATTTCGAAACCGTGCAAGAATGGTCGGCCCTGTTGGCCGATGGTGCCGCTAGAGGCAGACACTGCAAATTCATTGCCAGGATAGTTGAACATTGTCAGCCACGACTCAGCCAAGCCGTCGCGCATTCGACCGCTCGTGGTGACTGACTCAGGCATCCCAAACAGATAGCGAATGAAGTGTGCATCGTGAACGTGCAAATCAAGCATAGGGCCGCCAACCTTGTCGGCGTCCCAGTAGTCCTTTAGCCATGTGGGCTCAGAAATAGTCCGCCGAAAGTGGCCACTTAGTAGCTTGCCGTACTTCCCGCTTTCGATCTCAGCCCGAGCCCATTGGTATTCGGGGAAGAACGGAAGCACGTGGCCCACGACCAAGATTCGATCGCATTCTTTTGCCACTTCGACGACCTTTGCTGCAGACTCGGCATCCAGGGTCAGCGGCTTCTCGCAGAAGACATGCTTGCCGGCTTGGAGTGCAGCGACAACTACTTCCGCGTGTCGGAATGGCGGAAGCGTGACGTCGACGACGTCAACGTTGGGATCGGCCAGCAACCCGTCAATGGACTCGTGGGCCGTGATGTCACCAAGATCCATTTGCTCGCCCGGCGGGCCAAAGTTTCCTTGGATCCCACGCCAGTCACCGGCTCGCTTCTTAGGGTCTCGCGAAGAAATGGCAGTCACTTGGGCGCCTTCAACCTGCTGGTACGCCAAGTAGTGAATCATCCCCATGAAGCCAATGCCTGCGATGCCGAAACGGAGCATTCGTTGGTCCCTTTTCTCACTGGTAACGGTGCGCTAAATCGGCCCACAGTATAGAACAACTTGCTTGCCGCGTTTCCGGGGTCGGTGGAAGAGAATCGTGGCTCTTGTGGGCTTGGACGTCAGGCGATATTTGCACCGGTGGTTACAGTCGGATGCCAAGTGACCACTCGGTAAGGGCGACTTGCTGCGGAGATTTTGCCTGTTGTTCTGAGCAGTTAGCACATCGGGGTGAACAATCCCGACTAAGACATGAAAAGTCACGGATTGGATATTCTCTAGCCGTATTGCAAGCCTCTAAAATACAGACACCGAATCGGAATTCGGCCCACCAATACGACGATTCACCGCTCGGAATCCCACCATGGAAATTCGCATTCAATCTTCCTACGACGAACTGAGTCGAGCCGCTGCGATCCAGGTTCGCAACGTCCTGAACTCGAAACCAAACGCTGTGCTTGGTTTGGCAACTGGAAGTACGCCGCTGGGGTTGTACAAAGAGTTGGTTCGAATGCACCAAGAGGAAGGGTTGGACTTTTCTCAGGTGACAACTTTCAATCTTGACGAATACGTTGGCCTGAATCGCGAGAACGAGCAAAGTTACCACTACTTCATGCATGAGAATCTGTTCCGCCACATCAATATCGCCCGGCAAAACATCTATATTCCGTCCGGTACGACGGATAACTATGAAGCGTTCTGCAACTGGTATGAGCAGCGTATCGTCGATTGCGGTGGTATCGATTTGCAGGTTCTTGGAATTGGATCCGACGGCCACATCGCGTTTAACGAACCGTCTAGTTCATTAGGATCTCGCACGCGGATTAAGACGCTGGCTAGACAGACTATCGAAGACAACGCGAGGTTCTTTGATCGACAAGAAGATGTGCCCGTCTACGCCATCACGATGGGCGTCGGCACGATTCTGGAAGCAAGAAAGATCATCATGCTGGCTGCGGGCGAAAACAAAGCATCTGCCGTTGCCGCCGCCGTGGAAGGCCCTGTGACGAGCATGATCACTGCGAGTGCACTTCAAATGCACCGTGATGTGAAAGTCTATTTGGACCGGACTGCAGCGTCGGATCTGAAGATGATCGAGTATTATGAATGGGTTGACCGGCATCGACCGGGGGCGCCGAACGCGGTGCCGAAACCCCATTTCAATTTCAAATCAAGCACAAAGAATGTGTAACGCCCGAGCGATCGCTCAACTCGTCAAATCATTGGTGTTCGTCGGATCATTGGCATCGCTCTTATTTGCGAATGATCCTGTTGCCACCGTGGACCGCGCGGAAGTGCAGGTCGCGGACCCGTTTCAATTAACGGTTACTGTGCTCGTCGCAGAAGGAACCGATGTAACGTTTCCCGCGATGGGCGACAAACTGGGGCAATTTGACGTCCTCTCACATCGCGACATCTTTGATGTGCCGGTCTCTGACGGTAGATCATGGACCAGGACGATAGAGCTTGAGTCTCTCGACACTGGCAATCTTGAAGTGCCGGGTGTTGGCGTTGTCATTGACGGCGAGCCGACGTTAACTCAGCCCATCCCCATAACAGTTCAAAGCCTGCTTGCTGCAAGCAGCGATCCGCTCGAGTTTCGCCCGCTGAAGCCAGTAGAGGTGATTGACATTGAGGGAACGTTTTGGGAGCGATACTGGATACATGGAACGGTTGCTGCCGTAATTGGCGTAGTTTCGATCGCGGGATGGAGTATTTGGCGTTGGCTGTCGGCACGAACGAATCCAGAACGCTGGGCATTTCGGCGGATCGATCAGCTGGAGGAGTCGGGTGCATTCAAGCAACGAAAGCTGACCGTCGTACTCCCGCGCGCCGCGGACATCTTGAGGGCCTACATTGAGCGACGCTTTGACATTGCGGCTACTCGACAAACGACGGAGGAGTTCTTGCAGGAAGTGCAGTTTGCTCCTTCGGTCGACGTCGCGGTGAGAAAAGACCTGGAAGATTTCTTACGCCACATTGATGCTATAAAGTTCGCGCACTTGGTTCCGGAGTCAACTGATTTACACGAGACACTGCAGCGTGTTCGCACGCTTGTTCAGCGTTGTGGCGAATTGACGGGCGATGCATCACGCGGAGTGGACGTTGCCGAATCGTATGCGCAAGGAGACGCATCGCATGTCGTGGTTCGTTGATGCTTTTCATCGACCGTACATCCTCTTGGCCCTGATCCTGGTCCCGTTGTTGGGTTGGCGATTGCTGTTTCCACGCGCGATGCAGTCTGTCGCATTCAGTACAACTTCGTTCTTTCGCGAGTTGCGACCAACGTGGCGTCAACGATTGACTTGGATTCCGCCGTGTCTCTATCTCGCATCGCTGAGCCTTCTGGTTGTAGCGTTGGCTGGACCTCGCGAGGGGCGGGAGTTGACTGTGTCGGATACCGAGGGAATTGCGATTGAGTTGCTGGTTGACCGCAGCAGTAGTATGCAGGCGATGGACTTCAAGATTGGCGGAACGGATGTCGATCGTCTCACGGCTATCAAAGACGTTGCCGGACGTTTTGTACTTGGCGACGGCAAAGATCTTGCTGGTCGCAGCAGTGATCTTGTCGGTCTAATCACATTCGCTGGAAAAGCGGATGGGGTGACTCCGCCGACCTTGGATCATCCGTTTATGATCTCGCAACTTCTGGATACGCAAATCGTTTCGCGACGCAGCGAGGACGGTACGGCGATCGGAGATGCGATTGGTTTAGCTGTCGAGAAACTTGCCGCGCTGGGCAAGAAGCAAGACAAATCGATTGAGAGTCGAATCGCGATCTTGCTCACCGACGGAGAGAACACAGCCGGGGAGCTTGATCCAATGCAGGCCGCCGATCTAGCAAAGACGTTGGAAATTAAGGTCTACACCATTGGCGTAGGTACACGTGGGCGGGCCAAGTTTCCTGTAAGAGACCTGTTAGGCCGACAGGCTTATCGAATGACGGACGTTAACATCGACGAAGAGTTGTTGCAGAAGATCGCTGAAACGACCGGCGGCAAGTACTTCCGCGCAACCAGTACGACCTCGCTCACCGAGATCTACTCGGAAATTGACCGACTTGAAAAGTCCAAGGTAGAAGAGCGACGGTATACAGACTACCGAGAGCTTGCCGTTCAACCGATTCGAATTGGCTCGCTGGCGATACCGTCCTTGACCTGGTGGGCGCTTATGGGACTTGGGCTTCAGTTGGTCCTTCGGCACACCGTCTTTCGTCGGCTTGATGGATGAATACGTTGGCAGCGATGCCGTTGATGAATTGCCGGCGTTAAGCACAGCGAATCATTCGGGGGCTCTTAATCTTTGCGCCGTAGATCGGTCCGAATCGTCTGGAGAATTCGTCGAAGGGATACTCTAAGAACTCATAGAGTTCCTTGGGCGGACCCGAATCCAACCATCGTTGTGCCAGTCGATCCATCTCTGCGTCGTAGTCTTTCTGAGATCCCGAATGTGCATAGCATCGTCCGGGAAATCGTCTGATATCACCGTCGAAGTTTGGACTGATGTGATAGAGCTCGTGGATCGTGGTGGAAATCTTCTCGAGCAGTCCCACGTCCATGAAGCGAGGCATGTAGAACGTCACGATGTAGAGCAATTCACTGCCGTCCTGCGTGTACAGTCGCTGAACCGTGTAACGGTCACCATGTTTCTGAGTATAGAGTGATCCGCCTTCGAATCGCATCGGCGTGAGCGTTGCGTAGGTCCCGTACTTCGAACGATTCTTGGCTTGCGCGAAACCAAACGCCACTTTGTCGAGCTCGATATGCCCGAGCTCCGGTATGCGGCTCACAAGGTCAGCACAAACTTCACGCATTCGCGCGGTGAAGTTAAACCCACCCTTCATGCTGTTTGCCTCCTTGCCACTTCGCAAATCGCAGCGAGTACCTGCACCTAGCGCCCATAAAAAAAGCCCTTGCGAATGCAAGGGCCTTTGGATCGGTTGATGGAAACCTATGCTCTAAGAATCCTTTTCCCCGCCCTGCTCTTCTGTGGCTCCGTCTTCCGCAGCAGCTTCGGGCTCCGACTTTGTTTCCTCATCGGCTGGAGCCTCTTCTTTGGCGTCAGCCTTAGGCTCACTGTCGAATGCTGGCTTTGACGATTTCGTTGACACTCGGTCGTTCACCCCAACGAATTCCAAGATGACTCGTTGGCCAGCATCACCAAGACGCGGCTGAGCCAATCGCAGAATGCGTGTGTATCCACCGGGTCGATCAGCAAATCGAGGCGCAATCTCGTCAAAGACGATGCTCACGGCCTCCTTATCGCCAAGCATCTGCAGCACGCGTCGTCGTGCCGCCAGTGCTGGAGCCATCTTTGCGTTCCACTGCTGATACTTGTCGCTAGTTCGCCACGACTTCCAAGCGTCCGTACCGCGATCAGCACCGGATGCGAATTCTTCCGCTGCGGCTGTGTGGCTAAGTGAACGTCGCGCAATCGTAATGCAACGCTCTACCAGCGGACGAACTTCCTTGGCCTTTGGCATCGTCGTAACGATTCGGCCTTTAACTTTTGGCTCGTTATCGTCCAACTCCGCATCCCGTTCGGTCAAGAACAGGCTGCTCGCCATATTGCGTAGCATTGCCTTGCGGTGGCTCGCGGAACGACCCAGACGTCGGCCTTTTCTTCGATGTCGCATGTTTCTACTTCTAGCTCGCAGCTGGAACTCGCATACCCAGATGCAGTCCCATTTCGTTGAGACGCTCACGTACCTCGGTGAGCGTCGTGTCTCCAAAGTTCCGCAACTCAAGCAGCTGATCTTCTGTCAGTTGCACGAGTTCGCGTACTGATCCGATGCCTTCCGACTCGAGGCAATTGCTTGCTCGAACCGATAGTCGCAATTCTGCGATGGTCGTATTCAGTTTCGCCTCAAGAACCGCATCGCCCGTTCCGCCTCGCGACGGAGCGTGAACCTGTGCGCCCAGTTCGCTGAACTGCACGAATGGGTTGAGGTGCTTGCGAAGGATCTTCGCCGATTCAACCAGCGACATTTCTGGAGTGATCGAACCGTTGGTCCAGATCTCCAGAGTCAACCGGTCGTAGTTGGTCTTCTGGCCAACACGCGTGTCTTCAGTTTCATAACGGACACGAGTGATCGGACTGTATACAGCGTCAATCGGAATAACACCGATCTCATGCTCTGCAGCACTGTGCTCAGTGTGCGGTACATACCCGCGACCGTTCTCGACGACCATCTCAACGAAGAATGGTACATCTTCAGACAGTTCTGCGATCAAGTGATCCTTGTTGATGACTTCGACATCCGCGTCGGTCTGCACGTCGGCTCCGGTAACGGGACCCGCCGTGGACTTGTCGATCGTGATGACTCGCGTATCCGGCGTGTGCTTCTTCACCACCAGTGATTTGACGTTCAGAACGATGTCCGTAACGTCTTGGACAACACCCTTGACCGATGTGAACTCGTGCTGCGCACCGCGGATCTTGATCTGCGTAACCGCACTGCCTTCCAGGCTGGACAGCAAAATGCGTCGAAGACTGTTCCCAACGGTCGTACCGAAACCACGTTCGAACGGTTCCGCGTAGAATTTGCCGTACGTCGACGTCAGTGTCTCTTGCTCGCAATTAACGACACTTGGAAGTTCTAGGCCGCGCCAACGAATATGCATGATGGATTCCCTGTAAGTGGTAACTCGCGTGGTAGCCGAAACAACAGACTAGATCAGACACGTCGCTTTTTGCGTGGTCGACATCCGTTGTGTGGAATCGGTGTGCAGTCTTCGAGCGACTTAACGTTAAGCCCCGCCGCCTGCAGCGCAGTAATTGCGCTTTCACGTCCCGACCCCGGTCCTTTGACGCGAACTTCTACATCCTTGACACCAAACTTCAGTGCTTTCTCTGCAGCTTGCTGAGCAGCACACTGACCAGCGAACGGCGTGCTCTTTCGCGAGCCCTTGAAGCCACACGTACCAGCACTAGCCCAACACAGCGTGTCGCCACGAGTGTCGGTCATGGTCACTGTTGTGTTGTTGAAAGTGGCTTTGATATGGGCCACTGCAACCGTGACGTTGCGACGCTGTTTTCTTTTCTTTGTTTTTGCCATCTGTTCAACTCGTATGAATCTACGCGGAGTTCCGCCGGACCGAAGGACCAAGCATGATCGACAGGTCGATTACTTGAGGTCCTTGACCCCTTTCTTTCCAGCGACCGTTTTCTTCGGTCCTTTTCTTGTTCTCGCGTTTGTTTTGGTGCGTTGCCCACGAACCGGAAGTCCTCGGCGGTGTCGCAAGCCGCGGTAACAGGCGATGTCACGCAAGCGAGAGATGTTTTGGTTGACTTGCCGTCGAAGCGGTCCCTCGACCGTGTAATCACGTTCAAGCAAAGCCGCGAGTCGTCCTAACTCGTCTTCCGCAAGGTCACGGGCGCGCTTGATGGGATCGACACCTGTCTTGTGACAAAGCTCTCGCGCGGTCTTTGGGCCAACGCCGTAGAGGTACGTCAGCGAAACTGCTGTGGGCCGGTCGTTTGGAATATCAACACCGAGTAAACGTGGCATCGCTGATTAACCTTGTCGCTGTTTGTGGCGAGGATTGGTACAGATCACGTAAACGCGACCTTTGCGGCGGACGACCTTACAGTTGTCGCAGATCCGCTTGACACTGGCCCTGACTTTCATGGCCTTACTCCAAATTCTCAATCATGAAGGAATCGAACATCTTAAGTTTTTCTGGGCTTGACTGGCAAGTGCCAAAGTGCTTCCTGCACAGCGAAACATCCGGAAATCATGTTCCGCCGTTAACCTTTTTGGGATGCATCGTTGGTGAGTGTGCCACCGGCCCAGCGGCTGACACTATGACTCAAGCAGCCCCTTGTAATTCCGCATGACCAAATGGCTATCGATCTTCTGGACTAGGTCGAAGGCAACACTGACCGCAATCAGCAGCCCCGTGCCTCCGTAGAAGCTAGCCACCATAGGGTCGATGCCGATGACTCCAGCGATGATCGATGGAATCACGGCGACCAACGCCAGGAATCCAGCTCCAACATAGGTAATACGGGTCATGACCTGCTCAAGGTAGTCTGCCGTTCGCTTACCGGGGCGATACCCAGGAATGAACGTCCCCATGTTCTTCAGGTTGTCGGACATGTCCTTTGGATTGAACATGATCGCCGTCCAGAAGTAGCAGAAGAAGTAGATCAGCACGACATAGAGCAAGTTGAATACGATCGAAGTCTGGCTGCCCATGACGCCACCCAGCCCAATCAGCCAATCCCAATCCAACCACTGACCGAGTTGCGTGAAGATGATCTGAGGAAACATCAGCAAGCTGCCGGCGAAGATGATTGGCATGACGCCGGCTTGGTTGATTCGCATTGGAAGGTACTGCGTAGAGCCCCCAACAACGCGGCGACCGCGTACGTGCTTCGCACTTTGTGTTCGAATGCGTCGCTGACCCAGTGTGATAAACACTACTCCGACCACTACGAGGACGAAGAGTATGATCAGCACAATGATTTCTTCGATCGATACGTTGCCGTCCAGCAAAGCACCCAGTTCGACACCGTTTTCGATGAGTGGCTGAATCAACTTCAAGCCAGCACTTGGCATTTGAGCCAGAATACCGGCCATGATCAGGAGGCTGATACCGTTGCCGATTCCGAACTCGTCGATCTGCTCGCCCAACCACATCAGAAATACGGTGCCGCAGGTCATCATCAGAATCGACGTGATCTGCCAACCGAAGGTGAGGTTGCCGGCAGCGTTTTGGAACGACTCGTGGACCAGATTGCCACCACCTTGCATCACATACAGGCGAACATACGCCGCACTTTGAATCAGACACAGGATCACGGTAGCGTAGCGAGTGTACTCGTTAATCTTCTTGCGACCCGATTCGCCCTCTTTCTGCAGTTCCTCGAGAGGCTTCCAAACGCTCCCAAGCAGCTGAAATATGATCGATGCCGAGATGTACGGCATGATGCCAAGACCAAAGATGGTGATCTGGCTCAAGCGACTAGCGCTGAAAACCGCCGCGTATTCGATCATCTTGCTAAAGCCGCCGGACATGTCCTGCGCGGCGACTTTCGCTGAATCAATGACTGGCAGCTGAATCTGCCAACCGATTCGGTAGATGGCCAACAGGAACAACGTGAGAAGAATCTTCTGACGGAGTTCCGGAATGGTAAATACGACTCGAATTCGTTCCCACATAGCTAAGACCCATCCGTAGTGCAAAGAGGTTCATCGCCATTAAGGACGAACGTATGCCGTTACGCGTTATTCTGTTTTTGTGCTTTCGCTCGCTCCACTCGAGCTTGCTGTCGCTGTTCTGCTTTTGCCTTTTTGGCGGCCTTTGCAGCCTTGGCACGATCTTCCTTGGAGTCCTTCTTCTGTTCTTCAACAGCTTTCGGACCTTCTAGGATCACGACTTCGCCGCCTGCCTTCTGAATCTTCTCAGCGGCCGACTTGCTGAACTGATGTGCGGAAACTTTCAGCTTCTTCGTCAGTTCGCCGTCGCCGAGGATCTTCAGCTTGTCGTAGCGATGTCCAAGCAACGGAGTCTGCTTGATCGACTCGGGGCTGACTTCGTCTCCTGCCGAGAACACTCGCTCCAGATCAGATACATTTAGTACAGCAACCGTGGCAGCAAAGCTGTTTGTGAATCCCCGTTTTGGGATCCGTCGTACCATCGGCATGGTACCGCCTTGGAAGGTCACTTGGCGAGACCAACCTGCGCGAGACCCCTGCCCTTTGTGGCCGCGACCAGCGGTTTTTCCATGTCCAGAGCCAACACCACGACCGATTCGGCGTCGCTTCTTGAACTTATGAATTCCGGTATGAACGTCGTTTAGGTTCATGCTAGTGCCACACCTCGCAGTCGCTCGATCTCTTCACGAGTCCGCAACTGCTCTAGAGCATTTACTGTCGCTTTGACAAGTACGACAGGGTTATTCGAGCCAAAGCTCTTCGTCAAAATGTTTTCGATGCCGGCTGATTCGCAAACTGATCGAACTGCGTCGCCAGCGATCACACCAGTACCAGCCCCGGCGGGAACCAGAGTAACGCGAGCGGCGCCAAAGCGTCCCTTAACCGCATGTGGGATCGTCCCCTCAGCGATAGGCACCTTGATCATGCTTCGAGTTGCTTGTTTAACAGCTTTCTCGACACTCGGCGGGACTTCGTTTGCTTTGCCGTAGCCATAGCCGACACGACCTTTCTTGTCGCCGACGACTACCATGGCTGCAAAGCTAAAGCGTCGACCGCCCTTCACCACAGCCGCACATCGCTTGATCTTGACTACTTTTTCCTCGTAGCCGCCCTGCGTGTGCTGCTTGTCGTTTGATTGTCTGCCTCGGTTCATATTTAACTCGCTTGAGGGACTCGCCCGAACTTGAATTCTCTAGAGGGAGATCCCTGCTTCACGAACCGCATCTGCAAGTGCTGCGACACGGCCGTGGTATTTGAATCGTCCTCGGTCAAAACAGACGGCTTTCACCCCGGCCGCTGCTGCTTTTTCGGCCAGTGCCTTACCGACAGCAACCGCCGCATCCTTGTTTCCGCCATTCTTGATTTGGCCACGCAAATCCTTGTCTCGCGTGCTGGCCGAAGCGATCGTCTTGCCTGCCACATCATCGATAAGCTGGCAGTACAAGTGCTTATGGCTTCGGTTCACCATCAATCGCGGTCGTTCAGGTGTACCTGAAATCGACTTGCGAACGCTGAACGCTCGTCGCCGCCGCTGCTTTCCGATTGCCTTGTTGTGGTCCATATCAAATAACTCTGTCTAGGAAAGACATTTGGGAAGCCGGATCTCTCTCAAAATCTGGCCTAGTCGCGAAAGATTACGTGGCTGCCTTACCTGGCTTGATCTTCACATGCTCGCCTTGGTAGCGAACACCCTTGCCCTTGTAGGGTTCTGGCTTGCGAACCGCTCGAACTTCGGCGGCAAATTGGCCAACCAGCTGTTTGTCACATCCCTGAACAACTACGTGGTTTTGGTCAGGGCAAGTTACCGTTAGCCCGGTTGGGATCTTCTTGTGGATTTCGTTGGCAAAGCCGACACGCAGTTGTAGCGTGTCGCCTTTCAGTGCGGCCAAGTACCCGACTCCAACGATCTCCAGTTTCTTCTCGTAGCCGGTTTTCACTCCTTGAACCATGTTGTTCACAAGAGATCGACTTAGACCATGAAGCGACCGTGACACGCGATCAGTACCGTTGGCGGCAACCTGAATTTCTTTCTTCTCGTCGTCGAAGGTGATCGTGACTTCGGGGCGAAACTCACGTTCGAGTTTCCCTTTTGGTCCCTCGACAGACACCTTGCCACCGGCAACGGCCACTTTGACGTCGCCGGGAACCGCTACGGGTTGTTTTCCAATTCGTGACATACCTAACTCTTTTCAATCGCTCTGCGATGTGTCGAGGTTCGCTCACTTCTAAGTCACCGTTCGGGCGACTTGATCAACGATTACCAGATCTCACAAAGCACTTCGCCGCCAAGATTGCGTTGTCTTGCTTCGCGGTCACTAAGTACGCCACCGCTTGTGCTAACTACTGATATGCCAAGGCCGTTCAGTACGGGAGCTAACTCATTAGCCCGCGAATAAACACGGCGCCCTGGTTTACTGACTCGCTTGATCCGCTGGATCACCCGCTCGCCATTTGGGCCGTACTTGAGATCGATACGCAGCGAGTTGATGGGCGAACCTTCAACCTCTTGCCAATCCCAGATGTAGCCTTCTCGCTTGAGAACTTCGGCCACACCCTTTTTGACTTTGGAAAGTGGTACTTCAACATGAGGTCGTTCGACTCTCACGCCGTTTCGGATACGTGTCAACATGTCCGCAATTGGGTCTGTCATCATGGCTGAGGCTCCCTTACCAACTCGCTTTACGAACACCTGGAATCAGGCCTTGGTCTGCTAACTTGCGAAAGCAGATACGGCAAATTCCAAATTTGCGGTACACGGCCCGAGGTCGACCACACATTCCACATCGCCGTTCCAGTCTCGAAGAGAACTTCGGTACCCGTTTGGCCTTTGCGATTTTTGATTTACTTGCCACTTAATGCACCTGGTCTTTGTGGTGTTTGACTTGTCTGGCCGGCTGGCCGCTTGTTCGTTAGCCGTGACCTTCGAATCACTCTTCTTCGTCGTCTCGTTGGTATGGCAAGCCAACCAAATCCAACAACAACTTGGCTTCGTCGTTGCTTGGGACATTGGTGACAAACGAAATGTTCATACCTTGAACGCGTAGAAACTTGTCCGGATTCAATTCCGGAAAAACGAGTTGCTCCGTCAACCCCATCGTGTAGTTACCGTTGCCGTCGAATCCTTTTGGACTCAAGCCGCGAAAGTCACGCACACGTGGCAAGGCAACGGAGATCAGTCGATCCACGAATTCCCACATGCGACGACCCCGCAATGTCACCTTGCAGCCGATTGGCATGCCTTCGCGTAGCTTGAAGCCGGCGATGGACTTGCGAGCGACCGTCACCAAGGGCTTTTGGCCCGTGATTTGGCCCAGTGCGTCGACCGATTCTTCGATGTGTTTTTTCTCTGAAATGGCAGAGCCAACGCCCATGTTGACTACGACCTTTTCGAGTTTCGGCAGAGACAGACGGTTAGATCGGCCCAGCTTATCTTTCAAAGCAGGCAGAATCTCTTTGTCGTACTTCTCTTGCAATCTTGGTGAAGCCATGAACTGTTTCTCCGAGCATGATGAGCCATGTGCTCGCTCGCCTTGTCAACCTTGTAACCTATTTCTTCGCGTAAGCTGCTCGTGGCGGAGCAATCTCGCCACCCGAAGCTCCGCATTTTTTGCAGAACCGTTCTTTACTGCCGTCGTCCAGGTATCGTGATCCCGTTCGGGACGGCTTGCCACAGGAGGTGCAAACCCACATCACGTTGGACATCTGTACGGGCATCTCTTTTGAGAGTCGCCCACCTTGTGGGTTTCGCTGACTCCGACGGACGTGCTTGTAAACGCGATTCACGCCTTCGACAATCAACTTGCCCTTCTGGTGATCAACACTGATGACCTTGCCTTCAACGTTTTTGTCGGCACCCGTGATGATCTTTACTGTGTCATTGACCCGTATGTGCATCACACTACCTCGTTCGCCAAGCTGACGATTTTCATGAAGTTGTTTTCACGCAGTTCGCGAGCAACAGCACCGAAGATTCGTGTTCCGCGGGGGTTGCGGTCGTTGTCAATCAAGACCACTGCATTGCTGTCGAAACGAATGTAGCTGCCGTCGGCGCGTCGTGTCGGTGCTTTGCATCGAACGATGACGGCTCGGACAACTGCCTTCTTTTTAACGTCACTGCCGGGTACCACACTCTTCACGCTGCAGACAATCACGTCACCAAGTCCAGCGAAACGCTTACGCGTACCACCGAGTACCTTGATGCAGGCCACCTCTTTGGCGCCTGTATTGTCCGCTACACCAAGTCGTGTTTCTTGTTGGATCATGGGTAAACTCTATCTATCGGGACCGACTGCCAAGAGTCAGTTAGCTGTCTGTTTCTTCGCCGGCGTCGCTTGTTGCTTCCGGAGCATCGGCGGCTTGGCCTTCTTCCGATGCGTTTAACGGATTCTCTGAGCTTCCGATTTGGTGAGCAGCACGCAACGCCGCAACGTCAACGAGCCGACTCTTCTCAACGATGCGAACCAGATTCCAACGCTTCAACTTGGACAGTGGACGCGACTCGACGATTTCTACTGTGTCACCAACACCAGACTCGTTGTCCTCGTCGTGGACGTAACACACGGTCCGCTTGCGGATAATCTTCCCATACTTCGGGTGCTTGACCTTCCGGGGAATCTCGACTCGTCGAGTTTTCGACATCTTGTCGCTGGTTACTACACCAACAGCTACTTTCTTGGGCATCGTCTGTTTCGCTCGTTTGATTCCGCGTTATTTCGATTCGGCTTCTGCGTTTGCAGTGCCCGCCGTGGCATCACCCTGTGTCTTCTGAGCAGCCAACTCCCGTTGACGCTGTACCGTCTTAATCCGGGCAATTAGTCGCCGGTTTTTTCGAAGTTCGCTAGGTGCATCCAGTTTTTCCGTCTGGCCTTGCGTGCGAAGTCGAAAGTAGCTGTTGGAGACTTCTTTCAAAGTCAGACCCAACTGCTCGTCACTCATTTCGCGAAGTTCCGTCGCCTTCATCGCTATATCGCTCGCTTTCGAACAAACCTAACCGGGATTGGCATCTTGTGTGCAAGTCGAGCAAAGCAGACGCGAGCTTGCTGCTCGGACACTCCACTCAGTTCGTACATCACGGTGCCGGGCTTCACGACGGCCACCCAGTAATCGGGTTCCCCTTTACCTTTACCCATCCGAGTTTCCAAAGGCGTCGAAGTGACGGATTTGTGTGGAAACATTCGGATGTACAATCGACCTTGGCCGCGAATGTACTGCTGGGCAGCAATACGGCCAGCTTCGATCGTCGCCGCTTTGATCCAACCGCCTTGGATGGCCTGCAGACCAAATTCGCCGAAGACGACCGTGTTACCACGCGTCGCGTTGCCTTTGATGCGACCTCGCTGGCTTTTGCGATGCTTAACACGCTTGGGCATCATCGCCATGATTGTCGTCTCCTAGTCTCTCGTGTATCAAAAAGTCAGCTACAGTTTTGGTCGCTGCAGCTGATGTGATTTAGTGTTTGAACGACCGTCGCTTCGGTTTACTGGTGTTCTCGCCAGCTTCGGCTTCGTCAACGTCAGAGCTGTAGAAACCCTGGTTCACCCACACCTGAACACCGATGTGGCCCTGCGGAGTCTTGGCTTCAGCGAATCCCCAATCGATTTTGGCGCGAAGCGTACTCAATGGAATGGAACCCGAAATCTGCTTCTCGCGTCGGGCCATTTCTGCACCACCAAGTCGACCCGCAAGCTGTACCTTGATTCCCTTTGCACCGGCGTCCATGGTCTGTTCCATCGAACGCTTCATGGTGCGACGGAAACTCGCACGTTTGCCAAGTTGCTCGGCGATCTCTTCGGCGACTAACTGAGCTTGCAGTTCTGGTTTGGAGATCTCTTGAATCTTGAGATTCACTCGACGCCCAATCAATGCCTGCAGCTCACCCTGAAGGGATTCAATTTCCTGGCCCTTCTTTCCGATGATCAAACCGGGACGAGCACAATGCAAAATCACCTTCACTTCATCTCGCGTTCGCTCGACTTCAATTTTGTCGATGCCAGCCTGTCGATATTGCGTTCGCGTTGGGTGATCCTTGATGAACCGCCGAACCTTGTGGTCCTCCAGCAACAGTTCTGCAAAGTCTTGTTTGGATGCGTACCATCGACTCTTCCAGCCGATCATCACACCCGTACGAAACGCAACTGGATTTACTTTTTGTCCCATAATGTTCTCTCCCACCCCAGCATCAAACTGTCGGTGCTGATTAGAGTTCCTCTAGGGTGACGTGGATGTGAGCAAATCGCTTGCGAATGATGTACGCCATACCACGCGAACGAGGTTGCATCCTCTTGAACATTGGACCGCCATCTACAGTCGCCTTGGAAATGACCAAGCTTTCGAG
>CAYQMZ010000020.1:0-9755 GCA_964418725.1 uncultured Pirellulaceae bacterium | reverse complement strand
GTTCTGTGGGTTCTCAGGATCCTGGGCGTTGCCCAAGGCACTCTTGATCACCTTCTCCAGCATCCGTGCTCCCCGGTGCGGTTGGAATCGCAAGATTTCCAGAGCTTCGTCTGCAAATTTCCCACGAATCATGTCAGCCAAAGGCCGAACCTTTCGCGGGCTAATTCGTGCATATCGGTGTGTCGATGGATAAGCCATAAGTACGCCTAGCTAAGCTCTATTCGTATCTCTAACGCTTCTTGCCGCCGTGACCACGGAAGGTGCGAGTCGGGGCGAATTCGCCCAACTTGTGCCCTACCATGTCCTCGGTCACGAGAACCTTGAGGTGTTGTTTGCCGTTGTGGACCATGAACGTCACGCCAACAAACTCGGGAACGATCGTGCAAGCACGAGCCCATGTTTTGATCGGTTCTGATCCGCCACCTTCTTGCTGCTTGACCACCTTGGCATACAGCTTCGGATCAACAAACGGACCCTTCTTTAATGAACGACTCATTGTCCGTTAACCCTTCTTCAAGACACCGTATCGCTTCGAACGTCGACGACGAACGATGGACGAGTTGGATGGCTTTCGTTTCTTTCGTGTAGGTCCGCCCTTGGCCGGTACACCGGTTGGGCTCACTGGATGACGACCACCTTTGGTTCGACCCTCGCCACCACCGTGCGGGTGATCGACAGGGTTCATGGCGGTACCTCGAACGTGTGGGCGTCTGCCGAGCCATCGCTTTCGGCCAGCTTTGCCAAGCACGACGTTCATGTGATCGGAGTTGCCAACCTTGCCAATTGTCGCCTTGCAGGCGGAAGGGATTCTTCGAACCTCACCGCTTGGCAAAGAGATCTGTGCCCAGTTCGCTTCGCGTGCCATAAGTGTCGCGCTGGTGCCGGCACTGCGGCACAGAACGCCACCACGACCTGCCTGCAATTCAACGTTGTGAATCGTAGTTGCGAGCGGAATCTGCTTCAGCGGCAACGCATTTCCAACGGTTGGTGGAGCGTCAGTCCCCGACATAACAGTCGTGCCTGCCTCGAGACCGTCGGGAGCGATGATGTATCGCTTTTCACCATCGGCATAATGAAGCAGAGCGATGCGAGCACTGCGATTGGGGTCGTATTGAATCGAAGCAACACGCGCGGGTACGCCGTCCTTGTTGCGCAGGAAGTCAATCATCCTATAACGCCGTTTGTGGCCACCGCCACGATGACGAACTGTGATTCGACCCTGGTTGTTACGTCCGCCCGTCTTCTTGATCGGTCGCAAAAGTGACTTTTCTGGCTTGGCGCCAGGTGTCAATTCTGCGAAGTCACTTACGGTCGCATTGCGTCGACCGGCTGACGTTGGCTTGTATTTTCGAATACCCATTTTATTACGCTTTCATGCACAGACTTGGAGGGACGACAACCTGTTAAAAGAAGTCGATGCGATCCTCTTCGCCGAGCGTGACGATTGCTTTTTTCCAGCTCTTTGTCTTGCCGTATCGAAACTTGTAGCGTCGCACTTTGCCCTTGCGATTTTGCGTTCGCACTTTCAGGACCGTGACATCGAACAGTTCCTCGATGGCCGCACGAATGTCATCCTTGTGAGCAAGAGAACTCACTTCGAATGCATACTGATTGTGCCGCTCAACTCGATGGACTCCCTTTTCCGTTACCAGCGGCCGCAGGATAACCTGGTGCGGAGCCAGCTTGAGTCGGGTCTTCTTTGCTTCCGGTACTTTGATTGCCATCGTTTAACCCTCAGCTTCCGAAGTTGCGTCGGCCTCAGGACCCGCCTTATCCTTGCGAGACTTAGCCTGCGTGCTTGCTGTTTCTTTGATCGCGTCCAGTGCAGCCTTCGTCACTAGCATTCGACGTGGCTTCAACACACTTAAGGCGTTGAGGTCGGACACTGGCAGGATGGATACACCTGGAATGTTGCGTGAACTCTTGTATGCGTTTGAGTTGTGCAGTTCGGTAGCGATTAGGGTCGAAACGCCCCCAAGGCCAACTGCCTTCAGGAACGACGCCATCTCGCGAGTAGCTGGCTTGTCGAAACTCAGTTGATCGACAACCACCACTTCTTCGTCTTGGATCTTCGATGCGATAGCCATTCGCGTTGCGAGGCGAACAGCTTTCTTAGGCAATCGATAGGAGTAGTCACGGTTGCGTCGAGCAAAAATGTGACCACCGCCGCGTCGAACGCCGCTACGCTTACCACCCGCACGGGCGTTTCCTGTGCCCTTTTGGCGATACATCTTCTTGTTCGTTCCGGAGACCTCAGCACGAGACTTGGTCTTGTGCGAACCCTGGCGGAGGTTGGCTTGGTACATGACCACGACATCATGAAGCAACTGCTTGCTGATGCGAGGGGCAATGTCAGCCGGGTCGATGTCGTACTTCCCGACCTCGCCGCCTTTTTGGTCGTAAACTGTTAAGCTTGCCATTTCTTTGGTTCCAATCTCAGTTCGCCGAAATCAATCAACGCAGCATGTTGGTCTCGCGGACGAACACAAAACCGCCATTGGGGCCGGGGACCGCACCTCGTACCACAATCAGATCGTTGTCAGCATCCACCTTGTGAACCTTCAGGTTTCGGACGGTGGTTTTGGCGTTGCCGTACTGACCGGACATTTTACGGCCCTTCATAACGCGACTGGGGTAAGCACTGCAACCAGTGCCACCAGCGTGTCGGTGAACTTTCTTGACGCCGTGCGTGGCCCGCTGACCGGAGAAGTTGTGACGCTTCATAACACCGGCGTAGCCGCGGCCCTTGCTTGTGCCGATGACGTCGACCGCTGCAACTTCGGAAAGAATGTCGACCTTGATCTCTTGCCCAAGCTCATAGCCTTCGGCCGAACCGCGAATCTCCTTAACGAATCGCTTCGGTTCGCAATCTGGCTTGTCGACTAGTTCTATGCCTGCTGTCGCACGCGTCTTGGCTCGCTTGCTACTGAGCTTGGCGACATGCCCACGCTCCGCTCGAGATGCAAGACGGCGAGGCTTATCTAGATAGCCGAGTTGCACAGCTTCATAGCCGTCTCGGTCTTGGTTTCTGATTTGAGTGACATGGCAGGGACCAGCTTGGATGACTGTCACGGGCACAACGGTACCGCTCTCGTCGTATACCTGCGTCATACCGACCTTGCGGCCGAGAATTGCTTTTGCCATCGTTGATCTGTCCTTGTTTCGCCATGCCTGCCGAACGGGAGACAGCAAAGCAACTGCTTCGCAGCTTACCCGCACGGCTTCCAGCCATACGTTTACCTGTGAATCGGGTCGACTAGCCTAGCGAGACGACGCCTTGATTTTGATATCGACACCAGCGGGGAGACTCAGCTTGTTGAGGGCTTCGATCGTCTTGGCTGTTGCCTGAACAATGTCAATCAAACGCTTGTGCGTTCGGATCTCGAACTGCTGCCGCGCTTTCTTGTTAACGTGCGGACCTGAAAGAACGGTGTACCGTTCAATTCGGGTCGGCAAAGGAATCGGGCCATGCACCTCGGAGTTCGTGCGCTTCGCCGTGTCCACGATTTCCTTCGCGCTCTGATCAAGGATCAGATGATCGTACGCCTCCATGCGGATTCGAATTACTTCGTGTGCTTGCGCCACTCTGGGAACCCTTGCCTATTACGTACGTCTTTCGAGTAACTACTGACTGTCAGTATTGATTGCCCACAGGTCTCGTCTAAGACCAATGTGGAAGCAGGCTAGAATATCGGTGTCTTAGAAAACGGTCAACACCCACTTACGCCAGTTTCTGGAATTTCTGTCGAGGGTTGTGGATGGGGTTTGCCTAAAACGTAAAACTCTCAGCGACGGCAGGTGGAGCCGGTGCGTATTTCAGTGGTTCCATGGAGTGTCCTGCGAGGCCTTTGCTAAGGCTTCGCATGGCTGAGCTATATCCAAACAGTTCGGCGAGTGGCGCTTCGGCATGGATAACGTAGCGATTTCCTCGGTTTTCTGTGTTGGAAACAATGCCCCTGCGTTGCTGGAGGTCGCCGACTAGGTCGCCCATGGAGTCTTCTGGCGTCGTGATCTCTAGTTTCATGATGGGCTCAAGAAGGACAGGGCCACCTTCCCTCAGGCCTTTCTCGAAGGCGTCACCTGCTGCAATTCGGAACGCAATGTCCGTCGAGTTTTCGTCGGCCGCTCCGCCGAGGATCGTGACCTTCATCTGGGAAAGTGGGAATCCGCCTAGTGTGCCACCGCCATCGCCGCGGCCAATTAGTTCCTCAATTGCCGAGGCCGCAAAGTCGCCTGGGACCTCGTCGGGTGGGCAGCGGCTGGTGACGACTACGGATGCGGAGCCGGGGTTTGGTTCGAGCTTTAGTCGTAACGTAGCGGAGAGTTGCTCGCCGCCCATTTGGCGATTGCAGTTGCCTTCCACCTCGATGGGTTGGTCGATGGTTTCGCGGTAGTTTACCCGCTGTTTGTGGAATTTGACTTTTAGGCCGAAGTCGCGAAGTAGGCGGTTTTTGATGACCTCCAGGTGGAGTTCGCCCATGCCGCTGATCAGTGTTTGTCCCGATTCCGCGCTTTCGGTGGCGTGGAAGGTTGGGTCTTGGCGTTTCATCAGCTCGAGTACTTCCGCCAGCTTCTTTCGTTCCGCGGTCGTCTCGGGTTCGATCGCCATCGACACAACGGTTTCGGGGAACTCGATCGACTCAAGCATGATGGGGCTCTTGCTGTCGCACAGCGTGTCGCCGGTGACGGAGTGTCGAAGTCCGATTAGCCCGACGATATCGCCAACTTCGACGACGTCTGTCTGTTCTTTGCGAGCGGCTTGGATTCGCCAAAGCTGCGCCACGTTTTCCTTTTTGTTTTTTCCGGGGTTCAAGACTCGGGAGTTCGCTTTCAGTGATCCCGAGTAGACGCGAACGAACGATAGGTCGCCGGTTTTTGCTGCGACGATTTTGAATACCAGTCCGCAGAATGGGTCTTTGGTTGTCGGTTTTCGTTCTTCGGTGACTTGTTCGTTCTTTTTCTCCACGGTGCCAGTGACTGGGGGTTTGTCTGCTGGGCTTGGAAGGTAGCGAGCAACCGCGTCGAGCACGGGTGGGACGCCGATGTAATCCAAGGCTGAGCCACAGAGGATCGGCTGAATCTCGCGCGCCAGTGTCGCCTTGCGGATTGTGTTGTGGATCAGGTCTTCGGGGATCGGCTGCCCCTCGAGCGCCAGTTCCATGAGTTCGTCGTCGAAGTTGGCAATCTTGTCGAGCATCTCCTCTCGGGCTAGTTCCGCCTCGGTGAGTTGGTCTTCGGGGATGTCTTCGATGGTGATTTTTTTGCCTTCGTCGCTGAACGTCATTTGCTTCATGAGGATCAGGTCGATGACGCCGCGGAATGCGTTTTCGATATGCGGAGGCCCCGCTCCGATGGGCAGCTGGATGGGGACAGGGTTTGCGCCGAGGCGTTCGCGAATGTCGCCGACCGTGCCTTCGAAGTTCGCTCCCTCTCGGTCCATTTTGTTGATGAAGGCGAATCTGGGGACTGAGTATTTATCTGCTTGCCTCCACACTGTTTCGCTTTGCGCTTCGACGCCTTCGCGGTGAAGTCGACGTGGCCTGGTGTGTCAATCAGGGTGATGGTTACGTCCTTCCACGGGAACGTAACGGCGGCGGAGTAGATAGTGATGCCGCGCTTCTGCTCTTCTTCGTCGAAGTCAGTTTCTGTGGTGCCTTTGTCGACTTCACCGAGGCGATGCGTTGCCCCGGAGCAGTAGAGCATTCGCTCTGTCATCGTCGTCTTACCGGCATCGATGTGAGCGATGATGCCGATGTTTCGGAGTGTCTCCAGTTTGCGAGCCATCTTGGTGCCCTCTTTGCCTCGCCGTAGGTGCGGCGATCTCAACTGATCTCAAACTTCGGCGCCAAGATTCACTCGCATGGCGATCGGCCCTGGAGTGCATGCGTCGTTGTGTGAGTGATGATAGTGCGTCTTGTTGTATTCATAAACACAAAAACGCCGCCACGATTGCTCGGGCGGCGTTCAGTGATCGTTGGTGGTTGGGTGTAACCAACCGGCGTTTTGTTACCAAGCAAAGTGTGCGAATGCTTTATTCGCATCAGCCATGCGGTGTACGTTCTCTCGCTTGGACATTGCGGCACCTTCCTTGCGGAAGGCTGCCATTAGTTCGTCGGACAGCTTGTCGGCTGTCGGGCGGCCCTTCTTGTCCCGGACGGCGGCAAGGATCCAGCGGAACGCCAGGGATTGCTGGCGTGCTTTGTTGACTTGCATTGGGACTTGGTAGGCTGCACCACCAACACGCTTACTTCGGACCTCGATGTGAGGCTTCACGTTCTCGATTGCTTGGTTGAAGACTTCTTGTGGTTCTTCGCCAGGCATCTTTTGCTTGATGATATCTAGGGCATCGTAGAACACGCGTTGAGCGGTCGTCTTCTTGCCGTCGTTCATCAAGCAGTTGATGAACTTACTGGCAAGCAGCGAGTCAAAACGAGGGTCACCCTTAAGTTGAGTTCGGCTGGCTGTGATGCGGCCCATGCTTTTACCTTATTTGCAACAAGTTTCTCGATGGAGATCTTGTGGGTTATGACTTCTTGGCGCCGTAGCGACTTCGGGTTCGCTTGCGGCCTTCAACGCCCAGCGTATCCAGAGCTCCGCGGACCACCTGGTATCGAACACCCGGCAGGTCGCGAACACGTCCGCCACGAACAAGAACGATCGAGTGTTCCTGCAGGCTGTGTCCCTCGCCGGGGATGTAAACCGTGACTTCTTTGCCGTTTGAGAGCCGAACACGCGTAATCTTCCGGAGTGCGGAGTTAGGCTTCTTCGGCGTCATGGTTCGCACTTGCAGGCAAACCCCTCGCTTCTGCGGGCAACGCTCGAGTACGGGAGCCTTGCTTTGGCTGCGCTTGGATTTGCGACGCTTGCGAACAAGTTGATTGATTGTGGGCATAGTTATTTGCCTTAGTGCTCGATATTGCTCCCGGAGGAACTCATCAAGATACCGCGAAAGGGCTTATCGTCAATAGACCGATTTCGATTAGCGGGCGTAGGAACCGAGGAAATTGTTCGCTGCACCTGCTAATCGACAAGGTCGTCCTAGTTTGTGTGTGATGTCACCTAGACGCCACCATTCAGTTCATCCTGCCACTTTTGCAGGTCTTCCCAACGACCTTCGGCGGCCATCTGTGCTTGCGCTGGCCAAGTGTCAGGGTTCATTGTGAGCATCACGCCGCCGGCAGCGGTCAGGATCTCACGCAATTTATCGGGCCCAGTGGCCGACAGTTGTCCGTAAGTGAGGACACCGTGCTGGTTGAGTAATTCTTGGACCTTAGGTCCGACACCCTCAACCTTGGTTAGGTCATCCGGTGTCACCTCATAAGCTGGCTTGCCGCCATCCAATTCGTCTTGCCACTTTTTCAGGTCATCCCAGCGGCCTTCGGCAGCCATCTGTGCTTGAGCTGGCCAAGTACCTGGATCCATTGTCGCCATCAGCCCGCCGGCTGCGGCTAGGATCTGACCGATTCGCTCAGGTGCAGACGCCGAAAGTTGGGTGTACGTTTGAATGCCCGAGGCGGCGAGCTGTTCAGCAACCTTGGGGCCAATGCCTTCGATTTTCGTCAGGTCATCACCGGTCGGCATTGCAGCAGGTTGGGATGCGAAAGCCGCGACGTCTGCTGCTGGAGTAGCAGCCGATTCGGGGCTTGTTGCCACAAAACCGCTGTCACCTGTCGATGCCGGAGCCAAAGAATCAGCTCCCATCATTCCCGCGTTCGGATCAGCTGGGCTGACAGCAGGCGCTTCGGTTGAACCGCCACCGAGCAGTTGTTCAAGGTTACCTGGAATTGGTCCGCCAAGCGTGTCGGCAGTCGGACTAGGTTGAGCGAAGCCACCGTCGTTCCCAAACCCAGGGCTTGGTGCGGCGCCGGCACCAGCGCCAGAGTCGCCTTCCTGCAGGAGAGGGAATTCTTCTTCGAGCGTCTTGACCTTCTGAGCAGCCAAGGCCTCGAGAGCCTCTGGGTTGATGCGAACTTCCGACTCTTGGAATGAACGGAAGCCCGTTCCGGCTGGAATCAGGTGACCGAGAATAACGTTCTCTTTCAGGCCGACGAGGTTGTCGATCTTTCCTGCGAGTGCAGCTTCCGTAAGAACCTTGGTCGTTTCTTGGAAACTAGCCGCCGAGATAAAGCTCGAACTCTGGACCGCAGCCTTGGTAATACCCAGGAGTTGAGTACTCGCGGTTGCGAATTTCGGTCGAGTTCCCTTTGCCGGATCTCCACCCAATGCTTCGATTTGAGCATTCGCGTGTTCGATCGCGTCTTTCGGGACGATGTCGCCTTCCATGAAGTCGCTGTCGCCCTTGTGGGTAATGCGAAGGCACTTCGATAGGTTCTCGTTGACTGCACGGAAATCGAAGCGATCCATGATCGCACCTGGCAACAAGCTAGTGTCACCTGGGTTTTCGATTTTCACCTTACGGAGCATCCGGGCGATGATGATCTCAATGTGCTTGTCATTGATTTCAACACGCTGGCTGCGATAAACGCTCTGTACCTCGTGAACGAGATACTGCTGGACGGCCTCTTCACCAGAGATTCGCAGGATGTCGTGTGGTACGAGCGGGCCTTCGATCAGTGACTGACCGGCCTTCACGATATCGCCTGAGTGAACCAGGAATCGCTTACCTTGGGGAACCAAGTGTTCTCGTTCGATACCCGTTTCGCTTCGAACAATAATTGTTCGCTTGCCGCGTTTTTTCTCTGCGAGAATCTCAACGGTACCGTCGACTTCGGCCATGACGGAAGGCTCTTTAGGCTTGCGAGCTTCAAAGATTTCCGTGACTCGAGGAAGACCCCCGGTAATGTCTGTCGTACCAGAAGCTTCGCGTGGCGTCTTCGCGATGATCGTACCGGCGGTGATCGTCTCGCCTTCGGTCACACCGATGTGTGCACGTTCCGGCATGTAGTAGACATCCAGTGGCTTGCCGTCACCGTCTTCGATGACAACTTGCGGTTGGCGGTCACCTTTGTGGTCCGTGATGATCATGCTTTCGTGACCACCCGCGTCCTTTTCGATTCGGACCGTGTCGCCATCAACAATATCTTCGTAACGGACCTTTCCGCCGACCTCAGCCAGAATTGGGATACTGTGTGGATCCCATTCGCAAAGTACCGCGCCGCCTTCGACTTTATCGCCTTCGGCCACCTTCAATGTGGCACCGGTTGGAACATCGTACTTTTCAATTTCACGACCCTTGTCATCGACCAGCGAGATCTCGCCGTTTCGAGTCAGAACAATGACTTGGCCTTCAGCGTTGGTTACAGAACGCATTCGCGTGAAGCGAACGATACCGCCCTTCTTACACTTGGTCTCGTGTTCTTCGACATGACCCTGCGCAACACCACCGATGTGGAACGTACGCATCGTGAGCTGAGTACCTGGTTCTCCAATCGACTGAGCACCGATGATGCCCACGGCCATGCCTTCTTCGACCATGGAGCCAGTGGACATATCCATTCCGTAGCAGCGACGACAGATGCCAAGCGATGCTTCGCACGTCATTGGGCTGCGGACTTGAATACGTTCCAGACCCATTTGCTCGATCTTGCGAGCAATCTCCGCCGTCACCAATTCGCCGTCTCGAACGATGACTTCGTCGGTGACTGGGTTGACGATATTTTGACGGCTGACGCGTCCGAGGATAGCGTCGGAAAGTCCCACTTCGACTTTCTCACCACGATAGATAATCCCCTTGGTAATACCTTGGGTGGTACCGCAGTCTTCTTGTGTGATGACCACGTTTTGGGCAACGTCGG
>CAYQMZ010000019.1:0-25853 GCA_964418725.1 uncultured Pirellulaceae bacterium | reverse complement strand
CTAGTGCAGCGGGCAACTGATTAATTAAAAAAACTCTTGCGAAAAAACAAGTCTTTCGCGTTTAACGCGACGAATCTACTTGCTTCCACGCGACGGCGATGGCTGTCACTATTTCGTGACTACCATGCCAGAGTTCGCATCGTCTATCTCGAACCGCCGTTGTTGGAGATTTTGAAGCAAAACAGAGATCGGAAGCATGTCGTTCCGGAGTCCGTGATCGTTCGGCTTGCGAAGAAGTGCGAACCTCCATCTTGGAATGAAGCACATGAGATCGCCCTTCACTAGGTGAAATCGGATTGTCGGCAGGGTAGTTCGAAGGTCGGACTAGCTCGTCGCGATTTCATCATTGCCTTCCCAAACGGTTCAGAGGACGGTCGCGGTGGAAGTCGTTGACCCGCCGCCTGCAACTGTTACACTAAAGACGTTATGTCTTTTTTGTTCCGGCGGTGTGGGGGCTGTGTGATGTTGCGTATTCCACGTTTCAGTCTTGCCCAGACGTTATTGCTTGTTGCGCTGGCGGCGTTTTTGACGACGCTCGGAGTCGACATCTACCGCAACCGTTCGTTCATAACGGCCAACGCCCCTGTGCTGAGGCTGGCGCCCGATGGCAAAACACTGGCGATGAATTGTTCGTTTCGTCCGTTGTTCCACCGTCGCCATCCAGTCATTCTGTTGAACGCGGAAGATCTGTCTGCGTCGCCACGGTTTCTCGAGAGCCACGCTTGGGTGCTGGGCGGACTGGCGTGGTCCAACGATAGTCAGCGGCTCTACTCGCAGGGTGGCGGTACGATTCAAGTATGGGACGTGTCGTCCGGAGACTCGCTCAAGAAACTTGAAGAGGACGCGATGAACTCGTTGGCTGTGTCGTCTGACGAGCGATTCGTGGCGTGCGGTGCCGGTTCGAACAACCCTATCGTAAGTGTCCGTGATATTGATACCGGAGATCGGCTTGAGGAATTGAAGGGCCACAAGCGTTGGGTGTGGTCGGCTGGATTCACGCCAGGCGACAAGTACTTGGCCACATGCTGTATCGATGGCGACCTTTGTCTCTGGGAAAAGGGAAGTTGGCGACTGGCGAGCACACTGAAGTGTCGTGCTGGCGAGCATGGTTTGGTGTTCACGCCGGATGGAAAGCTGCTGGACGAAACCCGTCGGCCAAAAGCAAATGGTCCCGGACAGGATGTAGGGGTCGCCGTCCGTGACCTTCCGTCCGGCAACATTGTTGATGAGTTTTGGATCAAGGATACGAACGCCGCCGTTAGCTCTATAGCGATTTCCAAAGATGGGAAATACCTGGCTGCAGCTCATGGCGGCAGCGAAGCACACAGCGGTTTCACAATCTGGGACTTCGAAACGAAGCGGGAGTTGGCGACGATTGAGCTGAACGAATTTGGCGAACAGTGGATCACCGCGATGGAGTTCTCACTGGATGGTCAGACACTATTTTGCGCAGACGACCGAGCGAACGTTTTCGCCCGCAATTGGCGGAATGGGACATCGACGCAGATCTTTGATCGTCCCGCTTGGCCGTGGAGATTCGCTTTGATAGGTACGTTGATTTGGGGATGTGTCTGGCGTTTTGTTCCTCGCCTTCCCAAAGCGAAAGTGGCCACTCCTTCTACTACATCGACCGAAACGGTTGGTGCCGGCTAGAGTCGGAACCACAGGCTGGTGATTCATCACTTCGTCCAGCTGTGGTAGAGCTTGAGATGCCAGATGTCTCGACGGCACTAGTGGCTCGGCTGCCGACTGCTTTCAATTGTTTATGAGTACAACAGCCAAGCCGGTATCCGTTTGGGTCAGCAACCCAATGATCTTGCCGTCCTTCGAAGAAATCGCCGGTGCGCCCAACCAGTCCGATAGATCTTCTTCGAAACTCGCGAGTGTCCAAAGCTTCGTCGATGCCGCGTTGTCTGTGGCTTGCAACTGCTCGGAATAGACCGAGTGGATCAGTCCTACCGAATCTTTGTTCGAGCCCACGGTTCTCACTAGGAAGCAGTCTTCGGGGGCGTCCGCTGATCGGAAAGCCTGCTTGGGATTTACTGGGAGCCCGGCCGTCGTATCGATGGGGATTCGTGCAAATCCATCCGACGACGCACCGTCGAGTATATCTGCGTCGATCGTGGCGGTCATTGTTTTGCCGCCAAACTCAATCGTTAACTCCCGTTGGACGGCTTCCTTCAACTTCGATGTCCATGGAATTAGTAGCTCGGTGCCCGCGCTGCCTTCGGTCAAGACGCCGGAAAATGACAGCTCACGTTTTCGAGCCAAATTGATCAGCGATTTTGGGCGGGCGTAGCGAACCGTGACCGTTTTCGGAAGTGGAAACTCGATCAGCGGAAGGCCTTCGACTGCATCCAGCCATTCTTCGTTTGGCAAGTCGGACAAAGAGAACACGTGTCCATCCGAAACTTCGCGCACGTCAGCGGCAGCGGGCGTCATGAACGACACACCACCGCGAGCGATCGTGGCGAGAGACTGGGCGTTCAGCTTCACACCCTTGGTGAAGCTCAAGTCGATATCGATCCCGCTGGTTATCCAAAACCGAGAAGACGAACGCACCAGTTTGCGAAACTGACGGTCGACATGAATGCTGGTTAGCACGTGGCGAGCGTCAGGGGACAAATTGACGGACAGGATTCGGCCCACATCGACGCCTCGCCATGTTACGGGAGCTCCAGGGTTCAGCCCATTGGAATTGTTGCTGCGCAGAACCAGGTGCAAACCGCCGGAGGTCAGTTCGTCTGCCGGAGCCGTTGCCAAGCCATCGAACTCGAATTTGGTGGCCCCGCTGAAGTCGCCTGGACTGGCGCCGATATATTTGTGTCCAACAGCGGTTTCCAAACCAGCGATTCTCGTGAGGCTGATCTGTGGGCGTACGATCCAGAAACGAGCTCCCTCGTGATTCAACTGGCCGCCGGCCGGATTTAACACAACGCTGACTTCCACACCGCTGAGATCCTTGTCCAGCGCGACTTCCGTTACTTCGCCGACACTGATCCCTCGATAGCGAACTTCGTCGCCTTCTTGTAGTCCGTGCCCTTCCGGGAAACGAATCATGATTTCGGTTCCCGATTCGGGCAGCGAATTCCAAGCCAGCCCAACCGCTACAGCAAAGCAGATCAACGTGATCCACCACATCTTTGATTGCAGCAAAGAGACGTTTGCGTTTTTCTGGACTATCGCGGTAGGGATATCCGGGGCATTCGTCTTTGACGCGTCTTGCTGTGAGGAACTGGCGTCTTGAGGCATTACGAGTCTTCCCAGATTGCATGCGGGTCAAAGGAAAGCGAGGCCACCATGCTCATGGCAACACAGCAAACAAAGGCAATGACGGCTGGCCCAAAATGGAACTCGACGAGGTTGCCGAGTTTCACCAGCATGACGAGAAAGGCGAGCAGCATCACGTCCATCATGCTCCACTTGCCGACGTGTTCCATGATTCGAAGCGTCAGTGCCTTGTGCCGTTTGTGAAGTATCTCCAACAGGCTCAGTTCTAGCAGCAACACGATCTTTGCGAGTGGAAAGATCACGGAGAAGAATAGTACGACGACTCCGACGAAGATGCTGCCGTGGCTGAGTAGCTCAATGGTGCCACCGAGAATGCTGGACTGGTGTTCGTGCCCCAACTTTTCGATTTGCAAAATGGGACACAGAATTGCAGGCCAAAACAGAACGAAGGCTGCCATTGCGGCGGCTGCCGTACGACTGGCTGTTTTATGGCGACATCCTGGGACGGCGATACCTGCCCCGCAACGCGTGCAAATCGCTTTGTCATGTTCGCTCAGCGGGGGCAATCGATGGATCAGCCCACAACAGTGGCACGCTCGGCAATCATCTATCGAAAACGTCATTTTGTTGGCCGCCGTACTGATCAACGTTTAATGACAAGAGTTTACCCCAATCTCGCTCAGCATTTGCGTGAGACTGGTTTGTACCAGCGGAGCTTTGAACTAGCTGGCATTCGTCGCCGAGTTAAAGTGCAGCAAGATGCGATTCGAGATCAAGGAATGACTGCGGAATCGGTGCCTGCCACTCCATTGATTCGTTCGTAGATGGGTGCCGCAATCGCAACCTGTGTGCATGCAGGGCCAACCGACCGAATAAAATGTCGTTCGCTGAAGCCGAGCGTTTTGGACTCAGGTCGGCCGCCGTCAGTTTGCGTTGTCCGCTGTACAACGGGTCGCATAGAACGGGGCATTTGATCGATGCTAAGTGAACTCGGATCTGGTGCGTTCGCCCGGTTTTGGGAAAGACTTTAATTGAGAAGTAGCCTTTCCAGCGGTTCTTCACCTCAAAGAAAGTCTCCGCTTCGCGGCTGGTCGAATGATCGGCGCGGATCGCCATTTTCTCGCGTTGGTATGGGTGAGCACCGATCGGGCTGCGAATCCAATCACGGTCTCGGTCGAGTTCGCCGCGGCAGATTGCGTAGTACTCTTTCTCGACTTCCCTGGCTTCGAATTGTTTCGCGAGCAACATGTGTGCTTCGTCCGTTTTTGCGACGGCGATGACGCCACTGGTGTCGCGATCAAGTCGATGCACGATGCCCGGTCGCTGCGGACCGCCCACGTTACTTAGCTGCTGGAAATGGAATGCCAACGCGCTGGTCAAAGTCCCGGACCAGTGACCCTTTGCTGGGTGGACGACCATCCCCGTCGGCTTGTTGATGACGGCCATCACATCATCTTCGTAGATGATGTCCAGTGAGATCTTTTCTGGTTTGGGGCCGGGACTGCTTGTGGTTGAGACGGTTGCTTCGATCACTTCGCCACCGCGAAGCTTGAAGGACGGTTTGCGTGATTTGCCGTCTACTTGCACGCTCTCCGATTGGATCGCTCGGCTGATTGCGACACGGCTGAACTTAGGAAGCTGCGATGCCAAGTAGGCGTCGAGCCGCATGCCAGCATGCAGCTCGTCGACTGTGAAACTTGCGGATTGAGATTGCATGGCAGGCTACGTTTCAAACGGAGCCAATGGAAAGCGTCTTGCTTCGATTGCCGTTCGCAGTTTCAAGAAAGAAAGACGCGCGACCGATTCACTGGGCCGCGCGTCGAGTGGAGCAGGACGTGTCGTGAGGTCTTATTCCTCAACCTCGTCTGTCGTTTCGGTGTCTGTCGTTTCAGCGTCCGAATCCGATGTGCTGTTGTCAGCGTCGGCTGATTCGCTGGATGCATCTTCGGTCGTTAAATCACTTGCATCCGGAGTCGACGTTTCATCGGTCGATTCGGTCGAGCTGTCACCAAATGTCAGATTGGGATCTGGAACAGAAAAGTCTGGCATGTTGGGAGCAGCTGGAAGCTGTAAACCATCCGCGGGTGTGGTTCGCTCCGGTGGCTTTTGAGCGTAGAACCAATCGTAGAACTCTTTCGATCCGGAATCGTCCAGTCGAGCAATCTGTTTCTTGGCTTGTTCGGCGATCGCAGAATCAGGCCATTTGTCGACGACTTGTTGGTATTTTACTTTGGCGCTTCCGAGATCATTAAGGCCCTCGTGTGCTTGAGCCAGACCGTACAGAGCACGCTTCTTCAAAAGCACTTGCTCTGAAGTCGTACGTTCCATCACCTTGCCAAATGCGGTGACCGCTTCGGTGAACGCCTCTCGTGCCGCGTCTCGATTTTCGTAAACCGTTCCCGAGCCTTCGATAAGCTTCGCTTGGGCGGCTGTGTACTGAGCCCAGCCAGCGACCTCGCCTGAGCTTGAATCTGCAAGCTGTTGCAGTACGTCGCCGTCACGGTTGGTGGTCGCGGTAAAGTAGTCAGTCCAGGCACCTTCGCGAGCCTTTTGCTGTCCGCTTTTGAGGACGCCAAAGACTGCCACGACTCCCACTAGCAGTGCCACGGCCGCTGCAATAGGTCGCCAATAAGGCACCACGCCCTGCAACATCTCCTCGATGTCATTGGGACGTTCTTCGACCACATCTTCGATTGGTTCGGTGGTTTTCGTGTTCATCGAAACTCCGCGAGGCAGCCCAGCGGGCCTCTGCCATGAATATTCCGCCGTCAAAGTGCGGCGCCTAATCACGGAAGTATAGAAACACGCACGTTTTGGCTCAAGCCGACGTTCACCCCAGACATGGAGCAACGGTTGAATGCGAATTCGCCGAAATCCACTGCCTATGCAAGGGAATTAAGGCACTCTGTTCATTCGTTGAGTGCTTCGATCAGCTTAGTACGCATGGATTCCCAGCGGCAGTCCGGCACGGAATCGCTCATTGAGTACCCCATCTTCAAGGCTCGGTGAGATCGAGCGGCTACTACGCGGTTGTTGACGTCGTGAAGCAGAGTTTCGACTTCATCGCGCCGGAGGGTCAATTGGATGCTGTCGCTGTCTGTAAGCGTCGTGGCTGTTTCCGACATTTGGTGGTTCTCCCCTTTCGATTGCTTGCCGCACGCTTGGTGCTGGCCAACTTCTAGCCCGTTTCCCTCCGACGCTGCCCAGTTTGGAGTCGGAAGAAATTGATTCGTCGTAGATGTCCTCGCCGCCGCCACTGCCTGCGGAGGTTACCGCCATCGAAATGCAGCCGCGAGCCTGGACGCTTGTCTACAACGCATGCGTCATGCCGTTCGGAATCGAACGGCGGAATAACGCCAAAATGCCTGCCTTAAATCGAGCATACACGTTCGGCGCGACGCTGGCTCGTTTTTGGACTTTCGGTTGACCGAGACCTATCGGCGGTCCTCAATCGCCCGACTGCGGCGAAATACATGTATCATTTTGGGCGTTCGAAAAGCCGCAAAAGCGATTGATTCTCAAATCGAGAGCCAATAACGACGCATTTGGCAATCGCTTGCGAACTGGCAACGAGTCGGACTCGCCCAAACGTGGGGCCGCGTAACAATCTTTCGTGTAGTAATGGCGCCTCATCCAAGTTGTTCCGCCGAAACGACTCCCTTCGATTCACGTCGATTTGCAATCGCGCCGACCTCAGAAACACCGCAGAGAATCGATGAACGCAGTACCTCTCGATCGAATCTTGCCGCTGAATGACGCATCGCCGAATGCCGAAGGAGACTTTGTTCTCTACTGGATGGTTGCGTTTCGTCGGCCGTACTGGAACTTTTCATTGCAGCGGGCAGTCGAGCTGTCCGTTGAGCACGGAAAGCCGTTGGTGATCTTGGAAGCCCTGCGGTGTGACTATCGTTGGGCGAGCGATCGGATCCATCAATTTGTCATCGACGGGATGAGGGACAACCAGGAAGCGTTTTCGGAGAAACCAGTCACCTACTATCCGTATCTGGAAGAAGCGAAGGGCGCGGGTAATGGGCTGCTTCGCGAACTGAAGAGTCGCGCGGTTGCTGTCGTTACCGATGACTTTCCTTGTTTCTTTTTGCCTCGCATGATTCGTGCTGTCGCAAAGCGAAGTCAGGTCGCGATGGAGGCGATTGACTCGAACGGCATCTATCCAATGCGAAATACGGATCGTGTCTTTTCACGAGCCCACTATTTTCGACGGCATCTGCAAAAGACGATTCTGCCTTTCTTGCATGAGTTTCCCGAGGTTGATCCATTAGCTGGAGTCAAGCTGCCAAAGCTGAAGAAGATGCCGCCGGCGATCACGAAACGCTGGCCAAAGGCGAAGTTGAAGGATTGGAAAGCGAGCAAGCTGGCCAAGCTGCCGATTGACCACAGCGTGACTGTTTCCGATGTCTTGCCGGGTGGTCATCAGGCGGCTGGAGAACGACTTGAAGCGTTTGTCGAAACCAAGCTGGCCGATTATGGGGAACGGAATCAACCGGAACGCGACGTGGCTACTGGACTGTCACCCTATCTGCACTTCGGGCACATCTCTGCCCACGAAATTCTTGATGATGTCATCCGTCGATAAGAGTGGACGCCGGCGCAAGTCGCTGAGAAGCCAAACGGCAGTGCAAACGGTTGGTGGGGCATGAGCGAAGCAGCGGAAGGCTTCCTTGATGAACTGATTACGTGGCGAGAAGTTGGCTACAACATGTGTTGTTTGGTGGAAAACTATGACCAGTATGAGTCGCTGCCCGAATGGGCCCAACAGACGCTGGCCGATCATGAAGGCGATCAACGCGAGTATCTGTATTCGCTTGAGGAATTTGAAGCGGCACAAACCCACGATCGGTTGTGGAACGCGGCTCAGATGCAGTTGGTGACCGAAGGACGCATGCACAATTACTTGCGCATGCTTTGGGGAAAGAAGATACTCGAGTGGACGCCCAATGCTCGCGCCGCCTTGGACGTCATGGTCGAACTGAACAACAAGTACGCGTTGGATGGTCGGAATCCAAACAGCTACAGCGGAATCTTCTGGGTGCTAGGTCGCTACGATCGAGCCTGGGGGCCGGTGAGGCCTGTCTTTGGAAAGATTCGATTCATGAGTAGCGACAACACAGCGCGAAAGGTCCGCGTGAAGAACTATATGGCTCAGTATGCTCCCGAAGGAGGGCAACGCAGCTTGCTGTAGGTGGCTTATCGTGATTGATCACGTGCGTCGAGTGCGTGAACACTGTGTCCAAATCGAAGGTGATTGCGGATCTGGACTACTGGGGGCGGTTTGACGTTTTGACTTTGAGTGCAACGTCGGATGGTCATGAACGACGTCGTCGCCTTAGCAAAGCTGCACCTAAAAGAATGCTCAGGCACGATATGGTGCTACTGGGTTCAGGCACTGCCGTGATGATTTCCGAGACGGCGTAGAAATGTAGGAGAGCTTCGTTGGGGTAGGCTGCATGCTCAAGAAACGCAGGCCCGCCATAACCGGTGCTAATCATCGTTCCTCCGGTTGGACTATTTGCGAAAGCCTGAAACGGACGATTGAACTTCTGTCCTCGAGTGTTGGAACCAGTGAAGACTGGCATGATATCCGAGAATCTTTCGAAAAGATCGGGCTGTGTGGGGAGTTTGGTACCTAGTTCAGTCTGCCCCGAGAAACTCACATCGAAGTCCGCTTCGTCAAGCCCGAAGAAAAGCCCTCCGTCAAACGCGACAATACTGCCATCAACTGCATAGACGGGCACAATCTCGTCACCCGGCGCGTGTTCAATGTTATCCCTGGCGTCCACCCACCTAGTGGAAATCAGTGCTCGCCATTCTAAACCCCAAGAACCCACAATCGGTGCTTCGTCAGCCACTCGTTGCACGAACTCGTTGTAGACAAGCACGTTCGACGACGTCGCGTCGCGTTTCTGAGAGGTTGCAAACAACAGGCGATACCGATCACCAGGCTCTAAGCCTTCCGGCTGCAGGACAAGTTCGGCATTTGCCGTGACTGCGATGCACGCTAATAAAAACGCACGTAATCCGTGCAGAGGTCTATTCACGTAGTAGCTCCAACGTATGCCTTGCCATCGTCAATGATAACAAGGTGGGCGAAAAAACTCGTTTTTCGAGTCGAATTGTTTTTCGACATCCCAATTCATTCACTGTAGCTGTGTTTCAATGCCGTGATCCGCGAAACCCGCGGGGCATTTGCCGCTACTAGAAATCTTGACGGAAGACATAGACGCAACCGATCAGCAGCATGACGCCAATGAAGATCGAATTGCTGATGACCGGCTGCCACGGATTCAGCTTGACGGTGCGACCGCTTGGCCCAAGCTCCTGAATCTTGACGGTGTCCTTACCGGTGATCAGATACTGCATGGTGTTTTGCAATTCGCCCGGTTTGGGAAAGATCAGGTAAATTGGCCTGATGACCAGTCGGTAAATTCGCTTCATCAATGGAAGTTCGGGACTGATACTCCCTGATTTTTTTAAGTTCGACAGTGAATACTTGGTGATCTGATCGGTCGCGTTGGCGGTCAGCATTTGGTCACTGCTGAAGCCAAAGCCCGTTACGTTGTGAACCGACATCGCCGGTGAGTCATCTTCCGAAGTGATCCCATTCAGATCAAAGACGTCCAGTTGTTCGTCTTCGTGCAGACATGCCAAGGTGTTTCCGTCCTGCGAGAGCCTCAGATATTTGAGTTTATTCTCCGTTGAGACTGCGAACTCTTTCGTCGACGCCAATTGATCGTCGAAGACGTGAATCATCGGTTTCGTTTCCGAGTCGTCCTCGTTGCGTCGGTTCGAACCATTGGTAGCAAGAACAACTCTGCCCTGCTTCGCGAGGAGATGCGTTACGCGCGGCAGTTCTACTGTTACCTTGGCCGTCTCCTGGAATAGCCCGTCGACGACGCTCCACTTTCGCAGCTCATTCTCGCCAACCAGGTAGATCGCGTTGTTCGGGTTGTCAATTGCGACTCTGACGCCGCTGGGGAGCGGACCGAGGTCGCCGGACAGTTTCACTTCAGGGACCTCTTCTTCCGGCGGCGCGGGGATGGTGATCAGCCCGAAGATGCTTGTCCCTTTTTTCGGGGTGCTCACTTTGTCACGCTTCAATGGGAAGACTCCGCCATCGGCAACACAGACTGGCTGTCCTTCGTAAATGAACAGGCCCTTCGTGTTGCGGCTAGAGTTCAACTTCTGACGACTCTTAAAGTTCTCACTGAGACTGCCCACCGCCACGTTCGACTGCGACCAACTGCGTTCTAGCAAGAAGAGCTCTTCCGTTGCCTCGTTGTACGCCATGCTCTCTACCGTCGAGCGAGGCCCCATGATCAATTCCGGACCTCGCTGCGGTCGCGGTGGGCTGGCCATGACGTCGTCCAACGCATTGGTTTTCTGGTTCAACATGCTCAATGAACCATTCGCACGCGCGACGAACGTCTGCCCGGCGTGTTCTTCGATGGACTCGATTTGATTGGGCCAGATGACGAACATTTCAATGGCCCCTTTTGACTTGCCGACAACGAAGCAGACGAACCAAAAGAAGATTGTGGCCACGATTGCCATGATGGCGCTACGCCACACTAAGCCCGATAGGGCCGATACCGAGTAGAAGATCGCGAACGTGAATAGGAACAGCGGAAGCGACCACAGTAATTGCGGTTTCCATATTCCAAACCGAAAACCGAGTAGCAACCAGATCCCACCAATTAGCAGCGTCGCATTAATGGCAACGTAGGAGCAGCCACCCAGAAACTTCGCTAGGAACAAAAATGGGCGTGCGATTGGTTTGCTTAGTAGGACATAGAGCGACCCTGAATTCAGCATGTTGGGGACGATCGGGGCCGTAACAAGTACGCCGGAGAAAATCCCAAAGAAGCCAACGACGATTGCCATGAAGACCAGGATGCTGGAGTCGATTAAGTCGACCGCATCTTGGCGGCGAAGCGACGGCATCTCCAGTTCCCAGGTTGCGTACTTGAATCGAACGGGTTCGTCGGGGCACGGGCGAAGTTGGCCGGGCAGGGCGGCTTCCCATGCTAGGCGGTTGAACTGCTTGAGTTCGTCCCCTGCTAGTTTGCCCGTCGACTCCATTTCCAACGCTCGCTTGCTCAGCTGCACGTCGCCCCAAATATCTGCTTGGTAAAAATCATCTTTGTCCAGAGACTTGTTGATATCCCTGGCCATGCGTTCTCGGAATTCAGCCTGTGGTCCGCGACGTGTTTCAGGCTCTTTCAATGCTGTTCGGGTGCGCTGGGAAAGTTGATTCCATAAATGTTTCTGTAAGGCCGTCGCGTCGTCGTTTGCGCCAACGATCAGTACTTCGGAGAGGTTGCGCCCGTTACGAATGTCCAAGGCCGTCATATCGGCGGCGATCGTCGTCACCCAGTGCAATGGAATCAGGGCAAGCAACAGCAGCGTGATAATCGCCAACAGAGTCCAAAGTACTCGCGAGGCGAGTGCTTCGCGGAAGCTGTCTTTGATAATGGCGAGGTATGGTTTCATGCTTGGTACGGCGTTTGGCTGACGACGTTGAGAAAGAAATCTTCCAATGACATTTTCGACCGCGAAAGCGAAGTGATGCTGACGTTTTGTTGCCGCAAAGCATCCACCACGCTGTCCACTTCGGCTTGATCTTTCAGCTTTAATCGCAACGCGTACCGCTCTGATTCACCTGGAATCACGGTTGCTTTGAATTCTCTGCCGGCTAGGGCTTGGTTGATTTGCGGTTGCGTGGCAGCCACGTCAATTGCCAGCTCGGTTGTGGCACCGTCGGTGACCGACGACATATCTTTTACACTTCCGATGTAACGCAATTCGCCTCGATTTAGGATCGCCACGTGGTCGCAAACTAACTCGACTTCTTGCAGCAGATGGCTGTTCAGAAAGACTGTTTTGCCGTCACGGCTGAGTTGCCGCATGATGTCTCGGACTTGCGAGCGACCGACGGGATCTAAGCCATCGGTAGGCTCGTCGAGGATCAGCAAATCTGGGTCGTGTAGCAGTGCCTGCGCGAGTCCCAGGCGTTGTCGCATACCTTTTGAAAACTGCTTGACAGATTCTTTTTGTCGACCTTGCAATCCCACAAGTTCGAGCAGTTCTGAGCCACGCGATTTGATCTTGGCGTGGTCCATTCCGCTCAGACGCCCAAAGTACTCCAGTGCCGTTCGGGCAGTCTGGTGTACGGGCAGTTGAAGGTTTTCCGGAAGGTAGCCAACCCGCGTCCGTCCCTTTCGGTTACCGGCGGGATGTCCCAACAGTGAGGCTGTGCCCCCGCTTGAGCGAATGATTCCTAGCAGGATTTTGATAATCGTCGTCTTGCCGGCACCGTTCGGTCCCAGCAAGCCGAAGATCTGGCCGTGGGGCACGTCGAACGAAACACCTCGAAGAGCATCCACGCCACCTCGGAAGAAACCGCCGTACCGCTTCCGCAAGTCTTTCACACTAACGGCGGCGGAATTGTCTGTCATGGCGTTTTCTTTTGCGGAATGGATGACGTGGCTCAAAGACGCAGTGGCTCAAAGGCGCAGTGAAGGAGAGACGTCCGCGAAGTTACTCGCCGATGATGTCGACGTTACAATCCTTGACGCCTTTCAACGTCTTGACCGCCGCATCGCTGATCTTCGTGCTGCCGGTTCGCGTTACGTGCGAGAGCGCCGGGATCTTGGCAATCGCTTCCGCATCTTCGTCAGAGATTTCGAGTCCGCCAATCAGAACCCATTGCAGATTCGAGCACGATTGAAGTGCTTCGAATCCCCCCGAAACTTTTGTGTCGTTCAGATTTAGCATGTTGAGCTTTGGCAACTTGCCCAGCGAGGCCAATGCGTTTTCCGTGACACCTGTGCCAATCAGCGAGACAGACTCCAGCTTCTTGCAGCCCGTCAGGTTTGCGATGCCCGTGTCAGAAATGGGTGCCTCTTGAATCGTCAGCTCCACCAAGCTGCCGTTCTTTCCAATGGTGGCCAAGTGATCGTCGCTAAGCGGAATGCCAGGCATGACGCTGATGGTCTTCAACGCTTTCAGCTTGGAACTCAAGTCGATGGCTTCCGTCAGCTTTGTGGGATCCGTTGGCAACATATTGAGGCCGTTGATGTTACCTTTGCCGTTGGGGACAACCACGACGCCTAGGTCTTTCAGAGCCTGAATGGTGGCTGGATCGTCCGGACCAGAGCCAGAGCAACCCGATAGACTGCACACGAGAAGGAGGCAGCCCAACGAGGCCAGGCGGGACAAAGTCTGACGGGAATTTAGGTTCGAAAACAGCATCTTGTTCGAGTGCCTTATTTGAAGTGCCGCAGCATTGGTTGTTCAGATTTAACGTCCGCCAAGTATACTCGTGCGGTTCCAGCAAGAGTAGGCGACCCGGCAGAGGTGTTCGCTGGCGGAGTGCAGTTTTCCGCTGTTTGGAAGCCCGTTAGGCGAGACGATTTGTGTCGCCATCCTTCGCAGCGGAAGGCGGTTGGGTTTTCGTCTCTCGTTGCATGATCAGCTCTGTGGCAATCATGTTGGCTCGACCCAGAATGTGCCAAGCTGAACGGCCCCGTCGGCCCAGAATCAGTTGCTCGACCGCCAGGGAATGTGCACACAGGGCTTCCGCAAGCGTCACCTCGCAACACTCCAGGCGATCTGCGAGTTGCCCCACCTCGTCTCGATGATTGCCGTGCCCTGACACGACGAACATACGCAACAGGTCGGAGAAATAGTCGATCAGCCATGCCGGTGGATTGGGATTCTCGTGTTCCGCTTCGGGAAGGTATTCCAACAATAGCGACCGCTGTGACCGAAGTTGGTGGATGGCCGCTTGATAGTCTTCGTTCTGAGAATTCGCTTCTTGCTGCTTTTGTTGTTGGCACTGACCAATCAAAGCCTGTCGCTCGGCGGCGCGAGCCAACTTCCACAACAACGTGCGAACAGGAGTGCCGGTCCGCTCCACGAAATCATCCGCGCCGGCATCGATACAAAGTGCTCCGCGTGCTTGGATGTTGTCGGCCCAGGCGCTGTCTGGTGTGTCGTCGCCGATGACGACGATCGCCAAGTTGTCTGGAGCGGTGGTCCGCAAGGGGCTCATCGCTTCGAGTGAATCAAGTCGTGGACACTCGACCAAGACAACCAGATCGAACAGCTCTTCACGCAGATACCGCATGGCCGAATCAAGAGTGGCCGAACAGATCTCCGCGTCCATCGCGGTGTCGGCGGCCAAGCTCTGCGACAACCAACCAGAGTTTCCATTGGCTGTGACGCAAAGCAGTCGAAGCGTTGAAGGTAACTCTGAAACGGAAGACGAAAGCCTGTTGTGCATCGGATCGCTCATTGCAGATGAGCACTTCGCAGTATGAGAAGTTGGTCAATCCATGACTTTTAAAGCGAGTTCAGCTTTCAGGTCAAGGCTGACCACCGTCGCGCCGTATCGACGAACGCAGCGTTTCGAGTGAGAATAAGGCACTTACGCCGAACAATACCTCGTTAGAAAACTGTCTATGAAGATCGCCTACCTTGATTGCATGAGCGGCATTGCTGGAGATATGACGCTGGGGGCTCTCGTTGATCTTGGGGTTGACCTCGAGTTGATTCAGCGCGGGATCGACTCGTTGGGCTTGCCGTCGTGCAAGTTGGTCACCGAGGAAGTTAAGCGGCACGGATTTCGAGCCACGAACCTGACCGTCCAGCACGAGCCAGAGCATGCACACCGTCACTTGCATCACATCACCGAGATGATTGACGGGAGCTCATTAAGTGATCGGCAGAAGCAACTGGCCAAGGATATTTTCACGAACCTTGCCGAAGCCGAGGCTCGCGTGCACGGCTCCACGTTGCAGAAGGTTCACTTTCACGAAGTGGGCGCAGTGGACTCCATCGCTGACATTGTGGGCGTTGCCATTGCCTTTGACCTTTTGGGCGTTGACAGCGTTGTGTGTTCGCCCATTCCGACGGGGCACGGGTTCATCAAAATCGCTCACGGCCGAGTCAGCATTCCTGCTCCTGCGACTGCGGAATTGCTGCAAGGTATTCCACTGGCAAGTAGTCCGGTTGAAGCCGAGCTAACGACGCCGACGGGAGCTGCAATCGTGAAAACACTGGCGAAAGGCTTTGGCCCGTTACCGCCGATGACGATCGAAAAAATCGGAATCGGAGCGGGCGACAAAGAGTTCAAGGAGCAAGGCAACATCTTGAGGATCATCGTTGGCCATACGGAGAGTCTTAAGCTGGAAGACCAGGTCGAAGTGCTGGAGACCAATTTGGACGACACGACAGGCGAGGTGATTGGTCATACGGTGCACGCGTTGTTGGACGCTGGTGCGTTGGATGTCTACACAACGCCGATTCATATGAAGAAGAGTCGACCCGGCACCAAGTTGACGATCCTTTGTTCCTCCGCCCAACGCCAAGACTTGGAGTCAATTGTATTTCGCGAGACGTCAACGCTTGGGATTCGACGCTGGTCCGCGGCACGCACCATTCTGCAACGCGAGCCAGCCACGGTTGACACGCAATGGGGCGAGATTCAGGGCAAGAGGTTTACGTTACCCAGTGGCGAAGTAAGGTTCTCGCCAGAATACGACGCATGTGCTGCCGCCGCGGACCGGGAAAAAGTTCCCGTAGCCGGTGTGATGCGAGCAGCCGTCGACGCGTTCTCTGAGGCCAATCGTTCGTAAAGGCAGCGACCTTCCGGACATCTTGCGGCGAATCTAATTGACTGAGCACGCTCCAGAACCGAATCCCTACGCGGCGCCGGAAACGGACGCGTCATCCGAAGCAGACCACGAACTGCTAGGACCAGATGGCAGGATCTCGTTCCGGGGGAATGTTACCCAGCTTGCGCTACGCAGTTCCCTTCGTCCCGGGTTCAGTTGGGCAGGTTTGGCGGTCATGGGAGTCGGGTCGTTGATCTGTCTGTTGTCCGCACCGCCCACTTTCTTGAATCCGTGGGACCGCCCCGCATTGCCGTTTGTCGACACAGTCGGCGAGCAAATGGGTTTGGTGGGGCTGGCGCTGATTTCGCTCGCCTTGTGGCATTTGTACTTCGTAGCTGCCCAGCGAAACGTGGATCAACGCGAGGCGTATTTGCTTCGGCAATCGCCCAATCTCTACACGCATTCGAAACAGGGTTGGTTCAGTGACGACTGCATCTTCGTCCAGGAAGGGGACGTTAACTCGTGGGTGTCTTGGAGCGGAGTGGGGCACTTCCAGCAAGGGCAGGAGTTGCTGCTGATCGACTGGGGGCCAGGCATTGGCGGTACGAGTGTGATGACGGCCGACATGTTTGACTCGACTGTCGATTACCGAAACGCGGGGCGGTTATTGGCGGCGAAGTCACCAGCCGGATTTCAGTGGCACCGGCTTGGCGATTTGCCCGAGCACTTCTTGTTTCCCGAACACACAAAGGTGCGACCTGAGGCAGAAACTGTGATCGCTACATGTGATCACACTACGACGTATCGAGATGCCTGGAATCGTGTGTCCGCAAAGATTCCAACCGAGATTTTCCAATCCAGCCGACCGCTGCACTACTTTTTCGTTTACGTCGCGGTCCTAGCAATTGTCTTCGTGCAACGCTGGTGGATCAGCCTGTTTCTGCTGGGTTGCTTCTGGCTCTTCATTTTCGGAGCCGGTGTTGTGTTGGCCTGGATTCAAGTGAACCGGCTTCTTCGCAGGGCGAACCAGCGGTTGCTGACGACCAGAACGCAGTTCACCTCAGATACCGTGCACGTGCACTCGACCGTGGCTTATTCGATGATTCCCATCGATGGTTTCACGCTCGTTAAGCAGCACGATGACCGCTTGGTCATTCAACACAAAGACGCAGCAACCACGAGCGAGTTGCTGCGTTCTGATTTTGTGTCCGATGCGGATTGGACGTCGGCGTGCGATTTGTTCGGCAAGCGGCAGTCGATCGCCGACTGACCGGTCGTTCGACCGCTGTAGGCTACGCGGCCTTCGAGTTTTCGTATCGAGGCAAGTAGCGACGTAGTGCTTCTTCGATAATAGCCGAACGATCTCGTCCCTCTAGGTGAGCCGCCATCGAAAGCTGCGCCTTCATTTCTGGGGTTAGTGTTACGCCAGCCGAAGGATCTGCCATTGGGCGTTGTGGAACGGAGCCACCCATGGGGGCGTACTGTCGTGTCATGCGCCGTGGATCAAGGATTCCCAGCACGTCATGGCGAGGCACATTGTCGAACATCAGTTCGCGATCACGAATGCTTGCCTGGATCAGTGAGATAACTCCCCAGATGCCAAGCAGCAGCGATCCAAGCCCAAGGATGAATCCAATTGCGGTGGTCTGGGTGGTAACGCCGACCTCCGTCGTCGTGATGGAGGTGGTTCCCGTCGTGGCGGCATAGGCCAGGATGGATGAAGTGAGGATCAAAATAGCGGCGGGAGTTTGGTTCATAACGCGTCAAATCCTTTCAACGCTCGCACATGTAAACAGTGCGTCTTCGCAAAATGGGGTCATGCTCGTATCGCATGCCGGGCGTTCACCGCGCACACTTGCGGTCTGCCGGACATGCACCGACGACCTGTGAACTTAAGTACAACTCATTTTTGTGTCCAGGCGAATTTGATAACGAAACCACGAGAATCGCCGATGCACAATCCCGGCCAGTTGTTATGATCCCGCTACGCCAAAAACACGGAGGGTACTTGCGAATGTGGCCATCGTCTCTTGCTCATCCCAACGCGAAGCAACAAGACCGTTTCTCGATGCGTTTCACCGGAGAACAACTTGAATCACGACGTCTGCTAGCGGTGGACGCCGCCGGCATCTTGGCGTCCGACACCGTCCAGTTGGCGGATCTAAATGTTGGGGCAGGCACACTTGCTGCGCCGGTCGAAGTCGTGCTTGCGCCGCAGGACGTGATCTATTACCAAGTGCCAAACGGTAGTGAGCAAGAAATCTGGTGGCTGGCGCCGGATGCCTCGCCAGAAATACTGCTTTCAACCGCTGCCGACATTCGGATTGAATACGCATACGGCGAGGGCGACGATTTGTTCTTGGCCTACAACCATCGGATCGTGCGTACCGATTTTCCAGAGGCCAACTATCAAGACGGTGTTGATGTCCTGAAGAGCTACAACGTTTCGGAGCGATTCGCCAGAACGCTGCAGGAACTCTCGTTGTGGACGAACGACAACATGTTCGACAACGCTCTACGGTTTATCGAGTCCGATCAGGGTTTGATCGTTCTGCATGATGCATTGGACGCTGATCTGACGCATACGCAATTCTTTATCACTGATGGCAACGACATCCAACGCATCGGCGAAGTGACTTTCACTGGACTGTTTCAAAACGCAGTGGACAGGATTGTTGCATTCGATTCCGGTTACTTCTTTGATGGCGTGCAGTTCAACTTCAATGGCGGTGACCAGCAGCAAGGTGTGTGGAGCTTTGATCTGGACTTACGTGATATCCAACTGGTTCAGGATTTCGACACGCCCAAGGGCGATTTTGATTTCACTGCTCGCGGAGTCCGGGAGCTAACGACTGCCGGTGACGAAGTGTTCTTTGTGACCGATGACGGTACTAGCGGTTTAGAAGTTTGGAGTTACGACGGGGAAGTGACTTCACTTCTGCGTGACATTCGTGTGGAGGGCAGTTCGAATCCGGAACGCCTTACGAATGTCGATGGCCGCCTGTTCTTTTTCGCGAATGACGGAGTTCACGGCAAGGAACTGTGGGTGAGTGACGGATCGGCAGACGGGACAGCGATGGTGGAAGACGCCGTTGACGGCTCGCTGAATGTTGTGGCTTCGGCATCATTCGGTCAGCAGTTTGTCTACTTCACGCAGGTTGGCGACACGATACAGCTTTGGAATAGCGACGGTACAGCGGATGGCACCGGTCGCTATGTGGAACTAACCGGGACGCTGCACGCGACAGATTCGATCATGGATGTCGGAGGTCGACTGTTCTTTCAGTTCGATGATGGAGAACACGGTCGCGAGTGGTGGGTTACCGACGGTACCGCTGAAGGAACTGCTTTGGCCGTTGATGTTCGACCAGGGGCTGAATCGTCATTGCCTCAGGACGCGTTGATTCGCGGCGACGAACTTGTCTTCACTGCTGACGATGGAAATGGGTTCGACCTTTGGAGCATCGGCATAGAGCAGGCGAGTTTGCCTGGCGATGCGAATCACGACGACGTCGTCGACTTCATCGATTTCTTGATTGTGTCGGAGAATTTTGGTCGTGAGATCACGGGAGGTGTCGCTGTCGGTGACTTCAACGAAGACGGCGACGTTAGCTTTGAAGACTTCTTGCTGATCTCAGAAAACTTTGGCCGGACGATGTAGGCAAGGTCGAGCGTCCCCGACAATGTGTCCCCAGTTTGCCTACGTCGTCCGCACGTGACGGGTCCAGCGTCACATGTCGCCCAATCACCAAGTGGTGATCATTAGCGAAACGGCCAAAGCTTGAATCGTCGCTTTTGAGGTGCCTTCGGGGCCTTGGGCTCTGCGGCCGGCTTGATTGGGGCAGGTTGTTTGATCGCCTTCGATGAGCTTGAACGATTCCATGATGGAGATCCGTTCTTGAGTAACGAAGACATTGGTGAGCGAGATGATGACGAGCGTGAACCGGTCATTCGTGTAGTGCCGGGACGCGTGGAGCTCTTGCTGCCAACGGCCCGCTGGACGGGTGCCGGCGTACTCTTGGCCATCGCTGCTAACAAGCGTTCAATTCGGCGATCGTAGTCGACCACCGCTTGCTTTTCGGCTTTTTCGATACGGCCCAACGCTTCGACATCGCCTTTTTCCAAAGCCTTGTCCCGTTTCTTGCCCAGCTCCTGCAGGCGAGACTCTAGGCGGCTCTCTTCTCGTTTTAGAGATCGCTCTAAGCTCTTCATGCGTCGGTCCACACTGGATTCGACCTTCTTTTGCTGTTCGCGAGCGCGGTCTTCTTCCTTCGAGTCGAAGTCAATGGAAGGCTCGGGGATAACAACTTCCTTCGGGCCGCCACTCTTTTTCTTCTCATCGAGCCGCAAGATCGACTTGATCGAAGGCGGGCGTTGCGCGACACGGATGCCTACGTCGCCATCGCCACTTGCTGGCTTCAGGCTGAGAACGCTTGCGGAGGAATCTCCGCCGGACGGTGATGCTGCGTCAACTGGCTCAGCGGCTATCACGCAGTGTGTTGCGAATATTGCTAGTAATGCCAATCGTGTTTTGGTGAGCATACAAACCTCCCTGTAGCAAACGTGCCCACCCCATGAATCGGAGCGAGCAGCCCAAGAGGTTCAATGCGACGCAGACGAATTCATGGCCAAACTGCGTAGAATTGCTAGCTCAGGAACTCATAGGCCGTACGATCCGCACGACTAACGATTGGTGCTGTTGAGTTGGTAGATGGATGAGCGGACCACGTTGCTCACATCTCAAAGTTTGCCAGGTGCTTTCTGTCTTCATCGGTCGAACTGCGACGCGCGTCGAGAGATCAAACGTGTGGCGGTGCACCGGTGGGTGCGTGGTGTAGGCCCGGCATGTCGGTCGTTCTTGGTGCAAGCGGCGGTCAGTCTTGCCGAACTTTTAACGCGTCGCCTTCCCAGTCTTCGAGCTTTTGGTTCATCGAAACCGCTTCCAGCAGTTTTGTCGCGCCGGTGGTGTAGTACGTATAGACTTTGTGCTGACTGAACGGTCCGCTCCAGTGATACTCTTCGACGTAGCGATGCTGGCCGGGGATTCGGGTCGCATCGGGTTCACGTCCCACTTTTTCGTGGATCTCTTCCGGAGTGAGACCGCTATCAATATGGTCCTTGATCGTGGCCAGTGTCGTCTCGGCGGCTGAACGAGCTTCCTGCTCTCGTGTCATGAAAACAAACGCCATGCCTGCGATGACGGCCAGCACGGCAATTAGGATGACCTTAGCAATTCCGTTTCGTTTTCCGCTCATGGCCGCCTCTCCCAAGTCCCAAGATTGAATAGTAAGTTACGTACGTTTTGCAGATAGCTTAGTTGCGCCCCATTAGCGGAAGCAAGCTAGGCAGCAAGGCATCGGTTGCCTGAGATTCTGGATTTGAAGCGTTTGTGGAAGAGTCGCCTTGGACGGTTTTCTGTGTGTGAACAAATCGAAAGGCGTCACCTCACGCGACGCAGTCAATGTCGTGCAGCGTCTGGTACGACCGCGCAAGGTTGGCCATGCAGGAACGCTTGATCCATTGGCGACCGGCGTTTTGGTGATTGCCGTTGGGCGTGCTACGAAGCTGATTCAATACGTACAGCAGACCAGCAAGGAGTACGTCGGGCTGTTCGAGTTGGGTAAGACTAGCGATACCGAGGACATTACTGGTCAGGTGGTCGAGCAAGCAGTCAGTTGTCCCCCGGACATCGAGAAGTTGCAAGCTGCCATCCGGCCGTTAACTGGGCAGGTGCTGCAACGTCCGCCCGCCTTTTCTGCACTGAAGGTTGGCGGAAAGCGGGCTTATGCTCTGGCTCGTCGCGGTGAGCAGGTGGAACTGAAGCCACGTCCGATCGTGATTCATGCGATCGAAGTTGTTCGATACGAGTATCCGCTGTTGGAACTCAAGATTGTCTGTGGCAGCGGAACCTACGTTCGCTCGATTGGGCGAGATATTGGTGAGGCACTGGGATGCGGTGCCGTGATGAGCGGCTTGGTCCGTAGCGCAGTTGGAAGTTTTCGTTTGGAAGATGCGCTCTTGACGGATTCGTTGAAGTCGACGGGCGACGTTGACGCACAGTTGACGCCACTGGTCGACGGTGTTGCCAATCTCCCGAAGGTGGGGCTAAGCGAGGAGCAACGAAAAGCGGTGTCTTATGGTCAAAAGCTTGAGCTGGATTGCGAGCATCGGGAAGTGGCGGCCTTATCTGCCGGCAGCGGGGAATTGCTGGCCGTGCTCACGAGTACACCGAGCGGTTATCGTCCAGCGGTGAACTTCGTTGGCCGCTAGCGCATGTCGTCGTGCGATTGTCGGTTTGCGTTCGGTTGAAGCATAGAAAAACCCGCGAGCTCATTGAACTCGCGGGTATTTGAATCAACCTGCGGAATCACTTGCTACGACGTAGTCGCAACCGATTCCTTGCCGTCTGCGGCTGCTTCTTTCTTTTCTTCAGCTGCTGGGGCTGGCTTTGGGGCTTGAGCACCATTGCCTTCGGCGGCTGCTGCGGCTTCCGCTTCCGCTTCCTCTTGCAGTTCAGCACCAGGCCAAACGCTTCGCAAGGCTTCTGCGACACGGACAACAACTTTGTCGCGTGGAATGCCTTTGTATTGGCTCATCGTTGGGTAGACGGTGACAGGACCGTCGTATTCCAACTCGTGCAATCGCTCCAGCATGTTGGCGATTGGAATCACGCCCTCTGGTCCTGGCAACATTCGTTGATCCAAAGCGATTCCGTCTGCGTCCGCGTCGGCTGGAATGTCGGCGACCGAAACAGCGAACAGCTTGTTGATGCCCAGTCCTTCGACCATTTCCATCGTGCCACCACCAAGGTGCCAGTTCCATGTGTCGAGGTACAAGCCAACATTGTCGGAGTTGACCATGTTGACCAGCGTGATCAGCTCTTCCGCTTTGCATACGAACTGATGTGGCAGGCCTTCGCGAGCTGCGGCTGCAGCATGGAAGCCAATGGCCAATCGGATTCCGTGAGGAGCCAACATGTCAGAGAGCTCAGTTAGCTTGGCGGAGTAGAACTCAAAGTTCTCTTTTAGCGGCAGGCTTTCGCTGCCTGGCAAGACGCTTGTGAAAGCAAGGCTCGCGTCGACCGTCTTGGCAACATTGGCCAGGGTAGGGACTCGGCGAAGTTGTTCCTTGATGCGGTCTTCCGCTGCGTCCCAGCGAACGGGAACTTTCCAAGGGCCGACGACCAACTCGACAGGGCATTTTTTGGCGCTGTCGATACAGCGAGTCGCGTATTCCTGACCTCGGGAGTCGACTTGTCGGGCCAGAGTTTCCATGTCGAGCTCGATTCCCTTGAATCGATTCGACAAAGCGAGTTCCAGTAACTCACTCTGGCGGCCAGTAATTCCCAGTGTCTCTACATTCAGGCAACGGTACATATCGGAATGCTCGTCCTACGATTAGACAGTATTACACTCAACTAGCCGCAGATTTCCGGTTCGGCTAAGCTCGCCATTATTGCAGAGACGCGATTTCGCTCCTAGTGGGCATTGCACGTATTTCCGGGCGTGCTGGCACCTTCAAGTCAGCCGTGTTCCGTTTGTACCCGGCGAGTTGCGTGCTGATTCGTTTCGTTCTGTGCTCGTCAACTTTCCCAGCAAAAGCGGCTGTCGTGAAACGACTCATCGTCAACGCTGACGATTTCGGCTTCAATCGAGAAATCACGGACGGAATCGTGCAGGCTCACCAGCACGGTATCGTGACTAGCACCACGTTGATGGTGAATATGCCGGCTGCTGAATATGCTTTGCAGCAGGCGAAAAACTGCCCTGATCTTTCGGTTGGGCTGCATTTGAATCTGACCTTGGGCCACCCCGTTAGCGATCAGAAAGCCGTGCCAAGCCTGCTGACGGACGATGGAAATTTTCTAAGCCGTCCCGTGTTCTTCAGGCGGGCAAATCGTTGTCAGCTGAACTCGAGCGAATTGGAAACGGAAATTCGGAGTCAGCTGAATCGAATGCAGGAGTTGGGAGCTACGCCCACTCACGTGGACAGCCATCACCATGCCACTTCTTGTGTTCAATCCTTTCTGGCGAAGCTCCGAGTTCTCCGCGAGGCAGGTATTCGCAAGATACGCACACACAATGGGTGGTATCGTGGAGACCGGTTTGCTGCAAATTTGGCGAAGAATCGCTGGGCAACGCTTCGGGAGAACATTTTTCACGCACATCGGTTCTACTATAAAGCTCAGCATATTTATGCTCGCATGCGTGGGATGCGTATGCCCGACGAACGTCTGACCTTTGCAAAGATCGTTTCAGATCGAAAAATGAACTTCAGCATGGATTCGGTACCAAGCTACATCGCCGCGATGAGAGACGGGGTGACGGAACTAAGTTGCCACCCCGGGCACCACAGCGACGATCCGATGGACAACGACACCATGCGTGCTTCTCGGCCCAGTGAACTCGCGTTTTTGACGGATCCCAATCTCAAGGAAATGCTTGAGGCGAATGCGATCCAGCTGATGGGGTATCGCGAGCTGTAAAATGGATTCGCATAAGATCTGTCATATCTCCACCGTCCACACCACGTTTGATCAGCGGATCTTTCATCGCGAGTGTTGCAGCGCTCACCTAGCCGGTTACGAGACGCACCTGATCGTTGAGGCAGACGAAGATTCCGTGGTCGACGGAGTTCATGTCCATGCTGTGGACTCGCCGGAAAAAGATCGCGTTGGCATGCACATCAACCGCAGGATCCAGCGGCTGCGGAAGGCGAATCGGATTGCCAAAGATCTGAAGGCAGACATCTATCATCTGCATGACCCGGAACTGATTTCGCTTGGGATGTGGTTGAAGTGGACGACCAACGCCAAGGTCATCTTCGACTGCCACGAGAACAATGTCGGCTACATCAAGCAGAAGTCACACTTGCCCAAATTGCTCAGCCGACTGGCGTTAATTCCCATGATGGGCTTCGCCGAACGTCGAGCCGCTAAAAACTTTGATGCAGTGATCACAGCGGACCGCGGCGTCTTTGAACTGTTCGACAAAACGTACGGCGGCAAACGCACCGTGTTGTTGCACAACTTTCCTCGCCTTGATCTGTTTCTGCATGATGGCGTGAATGCGCCCAACGATTGGCCGGAGGTTGATCTGGTCTATCACGGGACGATTCCAAAGTATCACTTGGAAGTCGCATTCGAGATCGCGGAGATCTTGAAACAACGTGGCCGTGATGTGAAGTGGTTGTTTTTTGGTGTGCCGAGCGCGAAAGAGGCATGGTGGACCAGTGAATTGAAGCGTCGCGATTTGGTCGACAGCTTCATCATCGATCCTCATCGCATACCGCATCAGGAAGTTGCGTGCCGCGTGAAGAAGTCCCGTTTGGGATTCATACCCCTGCCGGACCTGCCCAAGTTTCAATCCAACATTCCGACGAAACTGTTCGAGTTCATGGCACTGAAAATGCCAACCGTCTTAAGTGACTTGCCACCCAGTCGCCCATTCGTTGGAGATGGCAAGGCTGCCGTGATGGTGCCTCCGCATGACTATGAAGCGTACGCTAACGCGATTGAAAAACTTCTGGACGATGCGGAGTTGTGCGATCAGATGGGAGAGCACGGGCATCGACGGGTCGTTGAAGAATACAATTGGGAAGTAGAATCACAAAAACTGATCGACCTGTATGACTCGTTACTGGACGTAATGAGTTAGAGGGCGCCAGTTTCCCTCAAGTGATACGCGCAAGTCGGCGCTTGCACGCTGGCTGCCGAACAACAGGAGTGCAAAATGTCTGCCCAGATTCCACGCACGAGCAATCGCGAACTTACATTCGACAACGGTAAGGCGATTGGAATGAGCCATCGTTGGCACCAAGGCCAGTACTGCACGATCTTGACGGCAGCGGGCATTGTCGGCTGTGGAATTTACGATTTGGTAACGCCGGCTGAATTCGGCCAAGCAATTGCCATCGCGAAGGGAACTCCCGACAATCCGTTGTGCGAACCTGAGGACCTTTACGAAGCCGAAATCGTCGGTTGCACAC